>DATMOQ010000219.1:0-5791 GCA_035568195.1 Gemmatimonadales bacterium | reverse complement strand
TCAAGGAAGCCTTGGAGTCTTGCGGTTTTTCAGGGGGGTACCCCATATTGTATCGGTTTTTCAAGGCTTTTTGGGATGCCCCCCCATTTTGGGGCGAATTTGCAAGGCTTTTTCGACCCACCTCCACCAGGAGTGCGCCATGAACAAAGCCGAGCTGACCGCCGCACTGGCCATGCGGACCAAGATGTCCAAGGCCGATGCCGGCCGGACGATCGAAGCCCTGTTCGACGACAAGGGCATCATCGCCGGCGAGCTGAAGAAAGGCGCGAAAGTCCAGATCACGGGCTTCGGGAATTTCGAGGCTCGGAAGCGCGCCGCCCGCATGGGACGCAATCCGAAGACCGGCGGCGTCATTCAGATCAAGGCGTCGATCGCTCCCGCGTTCCGCGCGGGCAAGCAGCTCAAGATGGCGGTCAACAACAAGATGAAGTAGACGAACGTTTTCGCTATAATGTCAGTGTCAGGGTGAGACGTCACACTGGCTAATAGCGAAGCGGTATGCGAGCCGCCCCGTCGGGCGGCTCGTCGCTTGTGTGGGATCGGAGTTCCCTCTGCGCTCGTCCTTTAGGGCTCGTCGCTTTTCAGCTGTAAGCCTCGCTGGCAATGCTTGCAGGTGACTTGCTGCGGAGTTTTCCATCGCGCCGGAAGATCGAGTTTCTGTTCGACCCCGCAATCGGGGCAGGTGCCCCTCGCGCCGCGTCCGAGCTCCCGAGTGCCGAGACGCTGGAAGAACTGAGCAATCGCGAAGAAGAAGAATCCCGGGACCAGAAGGAAATGCGCCACCGGGATGAAGATCGACCCCACCGCACAGGCCCAGAAGGTCCCCAGAGCCTTGAATGCCCGCCGCGTCCGCGCCCGCTGGTCGAACGAAATCACCGTCACGGTGCCGCGGGTCGACTTGCCGCTGTAGCCGTTGAGCAGAAATGTCTGTTGTCGCTCCCGATCCATCCTCCACAACCTCGCTAGCCGTCTAGCCGCGCGTTCACCCTCCGACCACGAATCATCATGCCTGACAGCCGAGCCACGGCGCGCTCCGCGGCCGACCCCGCCACATCCACCAGACTGAATGTGTCCCGCACGTCGATACGGCCGATATCGTCCTTCGACAGGCCCGCTTCGCGAATCAGCGCCCCGACGATGTCCTTCGCGGCCGCCCGATCCTTCTTGCCGACGCTGACGTAGATCTTGACTCGAGCGGTTTGCTGACCGCTGACGGCTGACAGCTGACGGCCGTCGGCCATCTGCCGGCTTGTCGCGTACACCGCCGCCGCCACTTCCGCCGCATCGTACCGGTCGAGCAGGGGCGCCAGGAGCGCCAGCTCCGCGGCCAGATCGCCGCGCTCCAGCCGGGCCGCGATCGCCGCCCGGGCGTCCCGCGCCGGAGTGCCGCCCGACAATAGAGGAACGGCCGTCAGGGGAGACGCGATCGACCGGGCGTACGGAAGCTGCTCCGGCGACAGCACCAGCACCGGCGCCCCGACTGATCCCAGCGTCGACAGCTCATCCCGGGTGGGCAGGTCGGCGCACACCACCACGTTCACGGAGCCGGCCATCTCCATTCCCCGTCGCCACACCAGAGCCGAGCCTGGGTCCAGCGCGTCGAGCGCCGCGTCCGTCGCGGCTTTACGACCGCCTGGACCGGTGAGCACATACCGGGCGGCACCGACCGGGGGCAGGGGGCGGGCGTTCTCGCCGATCGGAAGGTCCCCGACCACGTGCGGCCGGCGAGCGTGGGCATCCAGGAGGGTCTCGATGATTGCCGGATTCCAGCTCAGCACCACCCGGCGGGCGTCCTTCATCTCGGCCAGGACCGCGCCCACTCCCTCGAGCTCCGAGGTGCCCTGCAGGGATTCAGGCCAGGCGAGGACCACGGTGCGGATGGCGTCGACCTTCAGGGCCGAGCGGGCCAGCAGGGCGGCGAAGTCTGAGGGGCATCCGGCCAGCACATCGGCCCCACCCGCGGCGAGCAGGCGGGCGGTGCGTTCGAGTCCGGTAACGGCGTGGAATCGAAGGGGTTGGGGCACGGCGGCCGACCAGGCCGACGCGGCGGTCGGGCTTTCCGTGAGAATCAGCACGGGTGCGTTCCCGAGAGCCAGAGGCCAGAGAGCCCCGGCGCATTCGGGGGCGGGGGGAGTCACGATCAAAACCGGGCGTCCGCGCTCGAGCGCGGCCGTCGCATCCACAGGTGCCGTCACACGGTCCTCAATTGTCAAAGGGCATTCAACGCTTGCCGGGCGCATCCTAGTCGCGCGGTTCGATCAGGGCAAGGGACCATGCTAGATTCCCATTCGTCATTCAACCTCTGAGCGGATCCCGTGCCCGACGGTCTGTCGCCCAACCTGCAGCATCTCGAAACGTCCGCCACCATCGCCATCTCCCAGGAGGCGAAACGCCGACGGGCAGCCGGCGAGGACGTGATCGACCTGGGCGCCGGCGAGCCGGATTTCGCGACTCCCGCCATCCCCGCCGAGGCCGGCATCAAGGCGATCAAGGACGGGCGGACGCACTATCCGGCCAACGAGGGGATCCTCGAGCTGCGCGCCGCGGCGGCGAAACATCTCTCGCTTCTGTCGGGCGGCCGTCCGGTGAATGCCGACCACATCATCGTGTCGTCGGGCTCCAAGCAGTCACTCTTCAACGCGTGCTTCTCGCTCTTCGGACCCGGGGATTCGGTGGCGATCCCGGCGCCGGCCTGGGTGTCGTATCCGCAGATCATTCATCTTGCGCGCGCGCGTCCCGTGATGGTGGCCGGGGACGCCGAGTGGGGACTGAAGGTGGGAGTGAAGGACCTGGAGCGGATGGTGCCGACGCCCAGGGGGCTGATCCTCTGCTCGCCCTGCAATCCCACCGGTGCCGTGTACACGCTGGCGGAGCTCCGGGCCATCGCGGAATGGGCCGAGCGAAAGAACGCCTGGATCGTCGCCGACGAGATCTATCGTCGCATTCATTATGGCACCGGACCGGCACCGTCCTTCCTCGACCTGAATGACGAGCTCCTGAAGCGGGTCATCCTCATCACCGGCGTCAGCAAGGCGTACGCGATGACGGGGTGGCGGATCGGCATCGCCCTCGCTCCCCAGTCCATCGCCAAGGCCATGTCCGCACTCCAGTCCCACACTACGAGCGGCGCCAACCATATGGCCCAGTTCGCCGCCGCGGCAGCCTACGCGGATGAGCGCGTGGAGCAGGATGTCCAGCGGATGGTGGCCGAGTTCCGGAAGCGTCGCGACCTGGTAGTGGGCCGGTTCCGGCAGGAGCTCCCGGGCGTCGAGTTTGTCGAGCCGCTGGGTGCCTTCTACTTCTTCTTCCGGGTCGACTCGTTCGGCGGCATGACCGGCACCGACTTCTGCACCCAGCTCATCACCGACACCGGCGTGGCGCTGGTGCCGGGCGCGGCCTTCGGGGACGACCGGTGGGTGCGGCTGTCGTACGCCGCGGCCACGACCGAGCTGGAGAAGGCGCTCGATCGCATTCTGGAGTTCGTAACGGTTCGGGAGGCGGGAAAAGGGAAGCGCGAATCGTGAGCCGCCGGTAGATTTCGCGCATGCTCTTCGAAGCCAAGATCGTGCCGCTCGACGGCAAACTACCCAAGGTCACGTACCGCTGGGATGCTGAGACCGACATTCTCACCGTGGCCTGCAAGGGCGCGGGGAAGAACGGGAAGGGCCTCTCCGGCACCGTGGATCTCGAGGGCGCCGACGGCTCGTTCGTGGTGCTGGACGTGGCCGACGGAGGGCTCCGCGGACTGGACGTGGTCACCTGGCCCGACGACATCCGTACCCTCGACTCCCTGACGCCCCCCACCGACCTTAAGGACGGGACCGTCGTATTTCCGTCCCGCACCTCCCAGCCGGGAGTGGCCGCCGTCGAGGTGGATACGGCGCTGACCATGGAGAAGAACGCCAAGGAGTCCGTGCTCCATCTCCGCGTGGGGCGGGCGCGGACCGCGACGCCCGTGCGGGTGGGAGATCACCTCCTGGTCGAGATCGACAAGCAATCGCGCCTGGCGGGGATCTGGCTTCTGGAAGTCCCGCCCTTTCCGAACGTCGAGGTCACCGCGTAAGCCGTGGAAGAGCGGCTCGAGCGATACCTGCGCGAGCTGTTCGCCGTCGAAGACGCCGCGCTGGTCGCCATCAGGGAACGGCAGTCCGCGGCGAACCTCCCCGCCATCAACGTGTCCGCCGAGGAAGGCCGGCTTCTGGCCGTACTCCTCGCCGCCGTCCAGGCCCGCCGGGTCCTGGAGCTCGGCGCGCTGGGCGGGTACTCAGGCGTCTGGATGGCGCGCGCGCTCCCACCCGGCGGTCGCCTCACCACCGTCGAGTTCGACGCTCACCACGCGGAAGTCGCGCGCCAAGCGTACCGCACCGCCAGCGTGGCCGATCGAGTCGAGCTCATTCAGGGCTCCGCGCTGGACGTGCTTCCCACGCTCACTCCCGGGTTCGACGCAGTCTTCATCGACGCCGACAAGGCGCCCATGGCCAAGTACTTCGAGTGGGGAGTGCGTCTGCTCCGGGTGGGCGGCCTCCTGCTGGGAGACAATGCCTTTCACGACGGCAAGGTGGCGGATCCCGCGGTGTCCGCTCCCGACACAGAGGGCGTGCGCGCCTTCAACCGGCTGGCAGCCACGGACCCGCGCGTCACTGCGACCGTGATTCCCATCCGCGACGGCCTCCTGGTGGGCGTGAAGGTGCGCGACTGATGCCGGGTCGTCTGCCCTGGCTCGACGCGGTGCTCGCCGCCGGCGCAGTGCCGGCCTCCTTCGTGCCCGATGCCTCGGGTGGCCGGAGCGAGGCCGCGGAAATGACGGGCGCCGACGTCGTGGAAGGGACCGCGCTCGTCGCGCACGGGCTCGACGGCGCGCCCCTCGTTCCGGCGGCGGTCACCTTCGTGGACGGGATTCAGCGGTGGGCCGTGGTCGGCTATGACGGTGTGATTCCCCTGATTCGCGCCTACGTCGCGGCCGCCGCGCGGCGGCGGAGCGGGGACCGCCGCCTTCGGACCGTGGCCGAGGAAACGCGGACCGTGGTGATCACGGCGTCCCGCTGGCTCTCCGCCGGCGTCCGGGACGCATTGGAGCGGTCGGGTGAGGACCTGGTGGACCTCGAGGACGTGGAGCCGGGGCAGCCGGGCCGGGCCCTCACCGCGGCGGGCATCCGGGTCGAGCGCCTGCGGGAAGCCGTGGAGCGCCGGGTGGCGGAGCCGCTCGCCGGCCGCCTGGACTCCGACGAATGGCTGGTCCTGGACGGCGTCCTGTCGGACTCTTCGCCCCTGGCCACCCACCCCAGAGCCCTCGGGGTCATCAAGAGTCACGGGGCCCAGTACTTCACGGGCGACGAGCTGCAGCGGGCGCTCACCCTGGATGACCGCCACCGGACCTCGGTGTTCCAGCCCCGGCGGCACGGCACCCAGCCGGTGTACTCGTGGTACGTGCGGCTCTGGCCCTGGCAGGGACACGACCTCCTCTACGGGCTGGTACGGGTGGAGGCCCGGGCGCATCCCGAGGCCATTGCGCGCGCGAGTGGCATCGGCGCCTGGCTGGTCCGGGAGCGCGCGCCGCTCTCGACCCCGGACGCGCGCTTCGACCGATTACTGTATCCTATTCATGACGTGGAGACCTATCTCCGGAGCCGGGCGCCCCGTGATCTGGTGGTCAGCCCGGGTTCCCGTTTGCCGAAGACCGGAACGTGAGCGAGACCTCGAAGCCCCTCCCCGTCGGTCGGGTGGTCGCGACCGAAATGAAGCCCGCGACGCCGCACCAATTCCACTTCTGGACGGCGCGGGAGACGACCAT
>DATMOQ010000218.1:0-3358 GCA_035568195.1 Gemmatimonadales bacterium | reverse complement strand
CCTCAGCCCTTCAGGATGTTGATGTTCCGCAGATCGACCGTCTCCTTGTGACGGTAGATCGCGAGGACGATGGCCAGGCCCACGGCCGCCTCGGCGGCGGCCACGGCCATTACGAAGAACACGAAGATCTGCCCGGCGATGCCCAGGGTCTGCGCGAACGCGATGAACGTCAGGTTCACGGCGTTGAGCATCAGCTCGACGCACATGAAAATGATGATCGCGTTGCGGCGGACCAGCACGCCGGCGACGCCGATCACGAAGAGCACCGCCGCGACGGCGAGCGCAGGACCCAGGAGCATCAGAGCTTCCGTTTCGCGAGCACCACCGCGCCGACGACGGCGGCGAGGAGGAGCACGCTGGTGATTTCAAAGGGCACCAGATAGGCCTCGTAGAGGGGGCCCGCCACCGACCCCACCAGGCCCTGGTGCTGCTGCATCTGCGCCATCATCCCGTCGGGCAGGCGGATGAGGGCCGGCGGAGCCGCCTGCCGGAGGAACTTGAGCTGGACGAACAGGACGGCGGCCAGTACCACTCCCACCGTCAGCCCCACGACGCCCTTCCGGTCCTGCCCCGCCCCGCGGCCGATGTTCAGGAGCATGATGACGAACAGGAACAGCACCATGATGGCGCCGGCGTAGACCAGCACCTGCATCACCGCGAGGAACTGGGCGTCGAGGAGCACGAACAGCACCGCGAGCGAGAACATCGTGACCACCAGCCACAGCGCGCTCGCGACCGGACTGCGCCGGCTCACGCACAGCACCCCGGAGACGAGCGCCAGGGCCGCGAAAATCCAGAACACGACGGTGACGGCATTGAGGCCGGCGATCACGTCATTCGCCCTTGGGATCCGCCGGGTCCCACAGCGTGGACACCGGATGGGTCTGCGCGCACAGGCGTTCCAGATCGTACACGAAGCGATCCCGCGAATACTCGGCGTTCTCGTAGTGCCAGCCGACGTGGATCGCCTCTTCGGGGCAGACTTCCTGGCAGTAGCCGCAGAACACGCAGCGGAACTCGTCGATTTCGTAGATGAGCGGATAGCGGTTCCCCTGCTCGTCCTCGCCCGGCACCAGCTTGATGCAGTTCGCCGGACAGATCTGCGGGCAGAGGCCGCAGGCCACGCACTTGGCGCGTCCCTGCTCGTCCGTGAGCATCCGGTGAGTGCCGCGCCAGCGGCTGGACATGGTCCAGTCCTTGCTGCCCTTCTCCTCCGGATACTGCATCGTGACCTTGGGCCGGAAGATGTGGGAGAGCGTGAGCGCCATCCCCTGGGCCGTGGCCCGGAGGTACGACGTGCCCGCGGTGGGGCGCTTCAGGACTTTGACACCGATGGCCATCAGGCCGCCTTTCGGGCGACGGTGCCGGACACGATCCGGCCCCGGTCGAGCCACCAGACGAGCAGCACGAAGATCACCACGTTCACCCCGCCGAGGGCGAGCGCGAAGTTGGTCCCGTAGATCCACCCCAGGCGGACTTTCAAGTACCAGATGGCGGCGGCGATGATGGTGAGGTACACGAGCGAGATGGGCAGCATGATCTTCCAGCCGAGCGCCATAAGCTGGTCGTACCGGAAGCGGGGCATGGTCCAGCGGATCCACATGTAGAGCAGGACGAAAAAGCTCGTCTTGGCGCAGAAGGCCGCGAGCGTCGCGAGCACCTGCCACCAGGCCAGTCCCTGCGTCGCGTCCCAGTGAGTGAAGGGGATGTCCCAGCCGCCGAAGAACAGCGTGGCCATCAGGGCCGACGCCGTCAGCATGTTCGAATACTCGGCGATATAGAACATCGAGAACTTCATCGAGCTGTATTCGGTGTGATATCCCGCGATCAGCTCGCCCTCGGCCTCGGGGAGGTCGAAGGGCACCCGGTTGGTTTCCGCCAGCGCGCTGATGAGGAACAGGAAGAACGCCACGAGCAGGGACACGATGTTCCAGAGGCCCTGCTGCTGCTCGATGACCACCTGCGACAGGGTCACGTTGCCGGCGAGCAGGAGCACCGCGACGGTGCTCATCCCCATCGCGATCTCGTAGGAGATCATCTGGGCCGAGGCGCGCAGGCCGCCGAGCAGCGCGTACTTGTTGTTCGACGCCCAGCCGGCCAGCACGATGCCGTACACGCCCAGGGAGCTGATCGCCAGGATGTAGAGGAAGCCCACCGGCAGGTCCGCGACGACCATGGGGACGATGCCCCACTTGGTGGCGAGCGGCCCCGCGAAGGGGATCACGGCGAACGTCAGCAGCGCCGGCGTGAACGAGATGGCGGGTGCCAGGATGAAGAGCCACTTGTCGGCGAACGCCGGGTAGGTCTCTTCCTTCACGATGTTCTTGAGGCCGTCCGCGGCGGGCTGCAGCAGCCCGAACGGGCCCACCCGGTTGGGGCCCAGGCGATCCTGCATGAACGCGCAGAGACGCCGCTCCACCAGCGTCATGAACGCCACGCCCACCATGATGACGGTGAAGACCACCAGCATCTTGATGACCGACGTGAGGATGAAGAACAGGGTCGGACTCACGCCGGCACCCCGGCCCCGGCGCCGACGCGCTGGCCGGTGAGGCCCAGCGTGGCGTAGGACATTCCGCGGAAGGCGTCGACGTCGGCAGCCATGGCGTCAAACGCCGCGGACGCGGTCTCCGGCGAGGAGTCGAGGAGCTGGCCCAGCACCCACCAGGCCGGACGCGCCATGGCGGGCGTCCCCCGGCCCTGGAAGTAGCGTTGGACCCGTCCATCCCGATTCACATAGGTCCCGTCTTCTTCCACCACGCTGGCGATCGGGAGCACGATGTTGGCGCTCGGGAGCAGGCCGTCCGGCGCCGTGGTGCCGAGGTAAATCACCTGCCCGGAGGTCTTGAACTGAGTCTCGTGGTCGTCGATGACGAACACGACGGCCGCCTGCTCCGCGGCTTTGACGGCCGCGGCGTAATCCCGGCTGTATCCCAGTAGCTCGGCGCCCTTCCCGTTCGGCGCCCGCTCAGCCCGCAGCGCGAGGTTCGGGACGCCGGCGAGCGGGGCCTCTTCGCCCATCACCGTCTGGAATGCGCCCCTCCAGCTGAAGCGGGTGAGGAGCTTGCGCGCCAGGTACAGGGTTTCCGTCGACGCCTTCGGCGACACCAGGGTCACGGCCGAGCCGCCCGCCCCCTTGAGGAGGGTCCGGACGCGTTCGAGCGCCTCATCCCAGTCGACGGCCCGCAAGGCGTG
Organism: Gemmatimonadales bacterium; assembly: GCA_035568195.1. Classification (GTDB taxonomy): domain Bacteria; phylum Gemmatimonadota; class Gemmatimonadetes; order Gemmatimonadales; family GWC2-71-9; genus 40CM-2-70-7. The sequence goes on along the minus strand of DATMOQ010000218.1, from coordinate 163 downwards.
CCCGTCGCGGACCAGGGGTGCCTCGACCCGGTCGCCCCGGTTCATCCACCGGTAGTTGGCGCGTCCGTGGTCGCAGATGAAGTACTGGTTCACCTCGAGGTTGGCGCGCGGCCGGATGCGCACCACGGTGTCGTCACGGAGATCGAGGGTCACGTTGCACCCC
>DATMOQ010000217.1:0-2579 GCA_035568195.1 Gemmatimonadales bacterium | reverse complement strand
ATCAGGTGATTGAGGCGGAACACCAGCCCTCCGCGGACGCTCTCGGGGAACACCACGTGCAGGAAGTCGGGGCCGGTGGTGGGCCACCACGCGTACACGCAGAAGCAGGCCAGGTACGCCGCCGCGATCCGCAGCACGCCTTCGCGCCGCTGGGCTCCCCGCCGGGCGAGCAGCAGGAGCACCGGCGCCGCGATCAAGAGTGGGTAGTACGAGAAATAGAAGAGGTGCATCATCTCGCTGAACGCGCGCCCGGGCAGCGCTTCGATCCACGCTGAGTTCAGGTGCAGCCCGAAGACGGCGTGATCGAGCCAGACCAGGGCCCGGTCATCCGGCAGATTGCTGACGAAGCGCCCGTGCACGTCGAGCTCGCGCCAGAACGCGCAGATCCAGACCAGGGGATAGCACTCGTAGAACCGCCGCAACCACCGGTGATCGGGCGCCGGAGCCCGGGAGAGCAGCCAAGGAACGCCGAGGGCGATGCTGTGCACCGCCATCAGCCAGCGCGCCGTCTCGTGTTGGGGAACGAGAGGCGCCCAGCGCCCGATCATGACGAGGTTGTACGCCGCCAGCATCCAGTCGACCGCGCGGGGATGACCGGACCGGGGCTGGAGTCGGTCGGTCGTGGTCATCATCGCGTGGGCGTGAAGGGGTATGTGTGCTGGACGAAATAGGCGGCCGGAAAATCCTCGGGGTACTCGCGGTCGCTCAATCCGAACGAGGCGGCCTTCCGCCGGGAGGGGTCCGGGAAGTACGCGGTGCCCAGGAGCCAGTCCCAGAACGCGAACTTGGTCGAGAAATTCTTGCCCTGCGCTTCCGGAGCCACCTCATGATGCCAGCGATGCATTTCGGGGCCGTTGATCACGTACTGCAGGCGGCCCAGCCGCACGTCCAGGTTCGAATGGATGAACATCCCCCAGATGGCCCCGATGGCCCCCTTCAGCACCGCGACGGACGGCGCCGCGCCCAGCAGCACCATGGGCGCAAACTCGATGGTCTGATTGATGAGGATCTCGAGGGAATGGGACCGAATGCCCGACAGCCAGTCCACGTCACGGACCGAGTGGTGTGCCTCGTGGAGGCGCCACAGCCAGGGCGTCCGGTGCTGGAGCCGGTGGAAGAGATAGATGTACAGATCGTGGGTCACCACGAAGAAGGCGAGCTGCAGCACGAGCGGCCAGCCCGACACGAGATGGAGGCGGGAGAGCCCGGTCCGGCCATCCAGGAAGAGAATCAGCCGGCCGATCACCACGCCCAGGATGTAGCTCTGCGCGAATCCGTACAGCAGCAGGTCGTTCCAGAACCCCGGCCGGACCAGATGCTGGCCGGGATTGTAGGGGAAGCGGCGCTCCAGGACCGAGAAGGCGACCCCGGCGCCGACCACCGCGACGAGCGTCCACAGCTCGATCGGGTGCATCACCCCACCAGCGCGTGACCGGCGGCCGGGCGGGCCTGGGGCGTACCGCGGAGCCGGCGCAGTGCGCCCAGCTCGCTCTCGTACACACGCTTGATGCCGTCCCCCATCGACTCCTCGATAGCGCGGATGTCCCGCACCAGGCGCATGAAGCCGCCGATCTCCACGGAGGCCGCCTGGTCGGAGCCCCAGAGCGAACGGTCGAGGGTGATGTGCCGCTCCACGAAGCTCGCCCCCAGCGCCACCGCAGCGTACGTCGTGGCGAGACCGGTTTCGTGCCCCGAGTAGCCGATCGGTACGCCGGGGAATCGCGCCGCGAGCGTGTCGATCATCTGGAGGTTCAGCTCGCGCGGCGGGCAGGGATAGGTGGACGTCGCGTGGGCCAGCATCAGCCGGTCGCGCCCGATCAGCTCCACCGCGGCGTCGATCTCATCCAGCGTCGACATCCCCGTGGACAACATCATCGGTTTGCCCGTGCTCTTGAGGCGGCGGAGCAGGTCGAGGTTGGTCAGCGTGGCGGACGCGATCTTGAAGAACGGCGGGTCGAACGCCGCGATGAAATCCACCGCCTGCTCGTCCCAGCACGACGCCGTCCAGGCGATGCCGCGGTCCCGGCAATGGCGGTCCAGCTCGGCGTACTGCGCGAAGTTGAACTCCACCTTCTTCCGATACTCGAGATAGGTGATCCGGCCCCAGGGGGTGTCGCGCTGGAGCTCCCGCTGCTCGGGCGGCACGCAGAGCTCGGGCGTGCGCTTCTGGAACTTCACCGCGTCGCATCCCGCCGCGACGGCGCCGTCGACCAGCTTCTTCGCCAGCTCCAGGGAGCCGTTGTGATTGATGCCGATCTCGGCGAGGACATAGACCGGCTCGCCGTCCCCGATGGCGCGATGCCCCACCGTCACCCAGCGTCGGGTCGGCTCGGTCATCAGCCGGATCGACGGCGTCCGGCCGTCCGGGGACCCGACGGTCGCGGCGCCGCGGGCCGTCAGGATCGCTTCGGCTACATCGCGGAAGGCGCCCCGCCCGCCGCCGCGGCGGGTCACGTAGTGGACCGCCTGACGCACCGCGGTCTCTGCATTGGCCGGCGCCGCGGAAAAGCCCACGGCCTGGAGCACGTCCAGGTCGTTCACGTCGTCACCGATGAACGCGATCTCGTCCAGGGACAGAC
>DATMOQ010000216.1:0-2475 GCA_035568195.1 Gemmatimonadales bacterium | reverse complement strand
TCCGGAGGACCTTTCGGCTCGCGCCTACGTGGGGTGGGACGAGAAGACCGTGTTCGTGGCCGTCGAGGTCGACAAGCCCGACCTGGTTCTCCGCGCCCGGGACGCGCCGCCGCTCAAGCTCGACAACGAGACCGACGACATCCATTCCGACGGCATCCAGTGCTACGTCCGGATGCCGGAAGACCACGCGGTGTATGGGTATCTCATCGTGCCCGAGGCGGGCCGGGCATTGCGCGTGCACGGCGTTCGGGGAACGCGAGGCGTCCCGGGCGAAGTCGCGGGCGCGTGGCAGGAAACCGGGACGGGGTATCGAGTGACGGTGGCGCTGACCGGCGGTGACTTCGGGCGTTTGCACGTCGGCGCCCGGATCGGATTCGATCTGCTGGTGAACGAGATGCTGCCGGAGCGGGTCCGTCGCGCCGGGCAGCTGGTGTGGAGCGGTGGCGGCGGCTGGGTCTGGTTGCGGGGAGACCGGCAGGATCCGTCGCGGTTCGGCACGCTGGAGCTGGTGGGATGAGTCTCATCGTCGTCCTGCACGAGCCTCAAGATCTGGTGAACATCGCCCACGTGGTCCGCGTGATGAAGAACTTCGGACTCCGGGACCTCCGGCTGGTCTCCCCGCTGGAGTACGACCAGCACCGGATCGGCGGGATCGCGCACCAGACGGCCGACGTGCTGGCCCGGGTCCGTCTCTGCGACACCCTGGATGAGGCGCTGGCGGACTGCATCCACGTGGCCGGCTTCACCGCCCGGGGGCGGACCGCCAAGCGAAACCTGCAACGGCCCCGGGAGGCGGCGCCGGAGCTCGTGGCACTCGCGGACCAGGGTCCGGCGGCGCTGCTGTTCGGCCGGGAGGACAAGGGCCTGCCCAACGAAGCCCTGGACCGGTGCCACCGGATCGTGACCATTCCCACTGAACCGGACTACGGCTCGCTCAACCTGGGGCACGCTGTGGCGATCGCGCTGTACGAGGTGGCACTCGCGGCGGGTGCGGACGAGCGGTCCTTCAAAGCCCCCCGGCGTGAGGCCGGCCCCGCGGACGTGGCGGAGCTGGAGCGGCTCTTTGCGGACGTGTCCCGCGCGCTGGCCGAGATCGATTTCTTCAAGACCCGGAATCCCGAAGGGGTGATGCGCACGGTGCGGGAAGTGGCGCATCGGGTCCCCCTGGACGAGCGAGAGGCGAAGCTCCTGCGCGCCATGGCCATCGAGGTGGTGAAATATCGTGAGCGACTCGCGGCGCATACCGGGCATCACGTCGACCGGCAGTAAGCGGCCGGACGCGCTGTTCGGGGCGGACCCCGACGCCGGGCTGCCCCGGCTCACGGCGCGCGCGTCCGGGTGCCGCGTGTGGGACGAGCGCGGCCGGGAATACGTCGACTATGTGATGGGGTTGGGCGCGGTGGCGCTCGGGTACGGACATCCGGCCGTCAACCGGGCCGCGCGCCAGGCCATCGACGACGGGGTGGTGGGCCCGCAGCCCCCGGCGCTCGAGGAGGAGCTCGCCGAGGCGCTCTGCGCCCGGCTGCCGGGTGTGGAACGCGTGCGCTTCCTCAAGACCGGCGCCGAGGCGGTGGCAGCCGCGGTGCGGATCGCGCGGGTCTCCACCGGCCGCGAGTTGGTGCTCTCGTGCGGGTACCACGGATGGCTCGACTGGTCCCAGGGAAGCGTGGAGGGGGTTCCCGCGTTGCTCCGCGAGCTGCGCCGCGATCTCCCGTTCAACGACGTCGAGAAGACCAGAGCCCTCATCCGTGACGCCGGGCGGGCTCTGGCGGCGGTGGTGGTGGAGCCGCTGGTGGTGCAGGAGCCCTCCCGCGAATGGCTCGATGTGCTCCGCCGGGAGACGGCGGCGGCGGGCGCCGTCCTGATCTTCGATGAGATCAAGACCGCGTTCCGGCTGGCGGTGGGGGGCGCGGCGGAACGCTGGGGCGTGCGGCCCGATCTGCTGGTGGTGGGCAAAGCGCTGGCGAACGGGTTCCCGCTCGCCGCGGTGGGGGGCGCGGCCGGCGTGATGGAGGCGGCGGGGCGGACCTGGATTTCTTCGACCCTGGCCACCGAGCTGGTGTCGCTGGCGGCGGCCCGCGCGACGCTCGAGGTCTTCGACCGCGAGCCCGTCTGCGCGCACCTGCACACGGTGGGCACCCGCCTGCTGCACGGGCTCCACGGGCTCGCGGCCAAGCATCGGGAGGTGGTCACCGGCGTCGCCGGAATCGCCGAGATGTGCTTCCTCCATTACCTCGACGAGCGCACCTCGGCGCGCGTGGCGAGAGCGTGCGCGACCCGCGGGTTCCTGTTCAAGCGGACCGCCTACAACTTCGTCTCGTTCGCGCACGACGAGGGAACCGTGGATCGCACGCTCGCCGCCCTCGACGAAGTGCTCGGCGAGGTGGCGCGGGAGGCCTGAGGGGGGCCAGATTCCGGGCATGCTGATCGACGTCCACGCGCACTTCCACCCCGACCGGAGCCCGCGAAACGACT
>DATMOQ010000215.1:0-2504 GCA_035568195.1 Gemmatimonadales bacterium | reverse complement strand
AGTGGTGCGCACGACGAATACTCCCGACTACCGGCGCCGTGGTCAATTGTTGACGGTCCCGGTCCGTATCGGTAGCTAGGACCTGGTGATAGTTGCAGCCAAGTGACTCGAGAGCATTGGGGGAACGATGAACCTGGGAATGCGGGCGCTCGCGCTGACGGCGCTGCTGGCCGTACCTCTCGCCGCACAGCAACCGATGGAGGCCGACAGCGCGCATCATGCGCGCGGCGGCATGATGGGACGGGGGATGATGGGGCACGGGATGATGGGAGGTGGGATGTCGGGCATGATGATGATGGGAGGCATGGAGTTCGCCCCCGCCCATCTGCTGGCGCTGAACGGCGAGTTGTCCCTCACCGCGCAGCAGATCACCGCGCTCACCGCGCTCCGGGACGCCGCCAAGCGCGCCCGAGACGCCGGGATGGACAAGATCAAGACCCACCTGGACGAGCTCCGGACCGCACTCGACGCCGCGACCCCGGACACCATGGCCGTCCGGACGCACTTCCTCGCGGCGCACGATGCCATGGGCCAGGCGCACCTGGCCATGCTGATCACCAATGCCCGCGCCAAAGCGATCCTGACCGACGCGCAGCGGACGCAACTGGCCCAAATGCATCGGGGCATGATGGAAGGCCGGCGCCGGGGAGGCCCCGGCGCCTGGCATGGCCGCCCCGCGATGCGAGGGATCTAGACGCTCACTGGATGACCAGGACGCCGCTCATCGCCGCGCCGTGAATGGCGCAGTGGTAATGGTAGGTGCCCGCGACGGTGAGCGTGGCCGTGTAGGACCCGGACGTCATCACGGACGAGTTGGCCGGCAGGGTGGTCGGGCCTGAGTCCCAGTTCACCGTATGACCATTGGACGGAGTCGCCCAGGTCCAGGTGATCAGCACCCCGGATGCAACGGTGTCAGGCGTGATGGAGTAGAAGTTGTTTCCGACCGTGATGCTCGTGCTCCGGCCCCCGGTCGAGCCGGGCGAGGTGCTGCTGTTACACGCAGTGACGACGGCGAGAATGGCCAGAGCGGTAATGACGGACCGACGCATGTAATGCCTCCCAGCGGGTGATAGAGAGTTTCGTGGCTCCCTAGTACCGGATCCCGCCGCCGTCGGTCCCTGTTTGTCAGTTGCCTGAACGAGCCCGGACCGCGTCCTGACCCTCGCTGGCGTCCGGGTCGGGGATTGTCCCGCCGCGCAACGCTCCTACATTGAGCCGCAGTGACCCTGCTCACACTCCGCGGCATCACCAAACACTATCCGGGTGTCACCGCGCTCGACGCGGTGGATTTCGCCGTCGAAGCGGGGACTGTGCACGCCCTCGTGGGCGAGAACGGCGCGGGCAAGTCGACGCTCCTCAAGATCGTGGCCGGCGCCGAGGCCCCCGACGGCGGGACGATGGTGTGGGAGGGCCAGCCGGTCACGTCGCATTCGCCCCGGGAAGCGCTGCTGCGGGGCATCACCGTCATCTATCAGGAGCTGGCCCTCGCGCCGAATCTGGGAGCGGCGGCCAACATCTATCTCGGAATGGAGCTCCGGCGGAGGGGGGGCCTCCTCGACCGCGGCGCGATGCGGGCCGGAGCCGCGGCGGCACTGGCCGATCTGGGACTGGTGATCGACCCCGACCGGCCGGTTCAGGAGTTGTCGGTGGCGCAGCGCCAACTGATCGAGCTCGCGCGGGCACTGGTGCGGGACGCGAAGCTGGTGGCGCTCGACGAACCCACGGCGACGCTCACCGCCCACGAGGTGGCCCATCTGGTCGCACAGATCGAGTGGCTCCGGGCCAAAGGCATCGGCGTGGTGTTCGTATCGCACCGGCTGGACGAGGTCCGCCGCCTGGCGGACTCGATCACCGTGCTGCGCGACGGGCACCGGGTCTGGACCGGACCGGCGGCGACCATCGACGAGCGTACGCTCATCCGCACCATGGTCGGCCGCGATGTGGTGTTCGAGCGGTGTCCCCCGGGCCGACCGGCGGAGCCGGCCCCCCTCCTCTCGGTGCAGGGTCTCGTGCGGGGACGCTCAATCCGGGACGTCTCCTTCGAGCTACGCCGGGGCGAGATCCTGGGGCTCGGCGGCCTGGTGGGAGCGGGCCGCTCCGAGGTGGCCCGCGTCCTGGCCGGCATCGACCGGCCCGACGGGGGGACCATGCTCCTCGACGGCCGGCCCTACCAACCGCGGTCGCCCGCGGACGCCATTCGCGCCGGCGTGGTCTATTTTCCGGAGGACCGCAAGCGGCAAGGCCTGGTGCTGGGGATGCGGATCCGCGAAAACGTGACCCTCCCCACCCTGGCCCGCGTGGCACGCGGGGGCCTGATCCGGGCCGACGCCGAACGCGACATGGCTCAAGGGGCGGCGACGCGCGCCGACATCCGGCCTCCGGACATCGAACGCCGGGCCGGGCACCTGTCGGGCGGCAATCAGCAGAAAGTCGTGCTGGCCAAGTGGCTGCTCACCGATGCCGACGTCCTGATCTTCGACGAGCCCACGCGTGGGGTGGACATC
>DATMOQ010000214.1:0-3457 GCA_035568195.1 Gemmatimonadales bacterium | reverse complement strand
CTCCTATCGCGGTCAATATGAAGGCCGCCTCCGCCGGGTGGTGGAATCCCTCGCCGCCAATCCCGACTCCATCCTCTTCGTGGACGAGCTCCACAACCTGGTGGGCCAGGGGACCGCGCTGGGCGCGGCGATGGACGCCGGCAACATGCTCAAGCCCGCCCTGGTACGCGGGGACATCCGCATCATCGGGGCGACCACCGGTGCCGAGTACGACCGCTGGGTGCGCGGCGACCCCGCGCTCGAGCGGCGCTTTCATCCCGTTCCGGTGGAAGAGCTCGACGCGTCGGAGACCCGCGAAGTGCTCCTGGCTCGCCGGCCCCGGCTGGAGCGCCACCACGCCATCGCCATTTCGGACGACGCGCTCCAGGCCGCGATCGTGCTCACCGACCGCTTCGTACTGGACCGGGCCCGCCCCGACAAGGCCATCGACGCGCTGGACGAGGCGTGCGCCCATGCGCAGGCCACCGCGCGGGTTTCCCCCGAGCTCGAGCATCTGATCCGGGAACGCCGGCAGGTGGAACGGGCCATCCGCAAGGGCTCGGCCGACGATCCGGCCGGCGAGCCGGCCGCCGATCTGGCCGCGGAGATCGTCCCCATGCTGGAGCGCATCGGCGCCGAGCTCGATCGCATGCTGTCCGGTACGGACCGACCGGGTCCGGCGGCGGGGCCGGATGCAGGCCCCGCGCCGTCGACCCTCGGGGACCGCCGCGCGGAGCTCGATCGCCTGCTGCGGGCCGAGCTGGAATCGCAGGGGCTGGTGGTCACGGGGCGCGAGGTGGCGCGGGTGGTCGGCGCGGCGGTGGGGAAGGACATCGAGTGGGCGGGCTGAGCCGGGTCGCGCCCGCGCTGGCGCTGATCGCGCTGGCGGGGTGCCGGGAGCGCGCGGAGGCGGTACAGACCCGGTCGGCCATCGCCGACCTGGTGCGGCAATCGATGCCGGACGTAGAGCGCGTGGTGGGATTGAAGTTCAAGCGCGAACCGGGCGTGGAGATCAGGACCCGCGCCCAGGTCCGCAGCTACATCCTTCACAAACTCGATGAAGACCTCCCGCCCCGGATGTTCGCGGCGTACGAGGCGGCGTACAAGCATTTCGGTCTCGTGCCCGACTCGCTCGATCTCCACCGGCTCCTCGTGAACGTCCTCGCGGAGCAGGTGGCGGGCTATTACGATCCCGATTCGGGTGCGCTCTTCATCCCGAGCGATGCCGACACCAGCACGCTGCGGATCAAGGTGATCTCCCACGAGCTGGTGCACGCGCTCCAGGACCAGTACGCCCCCATCGACTCGGTGCTGCACCAGCTCCACCAGAACGACCGCCGCTCGGCCGGCCAGGCGATCTTCGAGGGCCAGGCGACCATCGCGCAGATACAGGTGCTGATGCCGGAGCAGAAGGTCGAGAACCTGCCCCCGCTCTGGGACGTCCGCGGCGCCGTGCAGATGCAGCAGCAGCAATTCCCCAACTTTGCGAATGCGCCGCTCTGGGTCCGCGAGACCCTCATCTTCCCGTACCTCGCGGGCGGGGACTTCGTCCACTGGTTCATGATCAAGCACCCGGGCGAGCAGCCGTACGGGAAGGACATGCCGATATCCACGGCGCAGATTCTCCATCCGGAGCGCTATGAAGCACACGAGCGCCCCGTGGTCATCACGTTCCGGGCGGGCGGGGAGTCGCCCCTCTATGTGGACGATCTGGGGGAGTTCGAGACCCAATTGGTGCTCCAGCAGGCGCTCGGCTCCGAGGGCGAGGCCGAGGCGCTCTCCTCGGGGTGGGCGGGGGACCGCTACGCCGTCTTCGGTCCGCACGCCGAGGCGCTGGTGTGGTACGTCGTGTGGCGGGATCAGACCGCCGCGGACGCCTTCGAGGCCGGGCTGCGGCGGGGGTGGACCCGGCGGCAGGAGCCGGGAAGAACGTGGAGGGTGGACAAGCTTTCGTTGGGCGGGCATCCCGCTACGGTGGTCATCGACGCGCCGGTCGGCTGGGTGGGATTGAAGCAGGTGCCGCAGGCCGAGGTGCGCTAACCGAAGAGCCGACTCAGGCCCCACGCCGCCGCGCCGACCAGCGCTCCCAGCCCGCACCCCAGCCGCACGATCACCCGCAGCTCCTGCTCCGAACCCTTGCGCGTCAGCTCCTCCAGCTGCGTCAGCGACTGCCCGAGGAGTTTGCGCTCGACCTGTTCGGCCACGACGTCGGCCAGGCGTTCGACGGCCCACACGCGGGTCTCCGGCGCGTGGAGGGCGGCCGTGATGTAGTCGCCGGCGGTTTGCTCCAGGCCGTCGAGCCGGTCGGGTCCGAGCGCCCAGAGCCGCTCCGCGATGGGCGTGCGGAGGAACTCCACGACGGCTTCGTTGACCGAAAGGGAAAGCCGGGCTTTGAGCTTGGGAGATTCGGACAGCACCGTCTTGAGCGCGTCCCGGATCCTGGGCCGCGCGGCGGGATCGGCCAGGGCGGCCCCGAAGTGTTCAACCGCCACCGGCAGGTAGTCGGTGATGCCCTGCTCCAGGGCGGCCCGGAGCCCCGCAGGCAGGCGATCGAGCAGGGGGCGTTCGTCGTGGAGGAGCTCAGCCCGCTGTCCCGCGATGAAGCGCCGGACCGCCGCCGCCAGCTCCGGGCTTCCCAGCACCTGGCCGAGGTGCTCCGCGAGCTCGAGGGCGACGGCGCGGCTTCCCACCTGGGCCAGGCGCGCCTGGTTCTTCGGAATGACTCCCTGCAGCGTGAAGGGGCCGAGTCTCAGGGGTTCGTGGGGGTGAAAGAGGAGCCAGACCCCGAGGGAGGTGGTGATTCCCCCGGCCAGCGCACCCACGCCGACCAGCACCAGCCCTTGCAGCCACAGGGGTTCCGACATGGCCGATTTCTAACCCCCCACTTGGTTTCGAGCAACTCGCTAAGTATTTTGTAAGGCTTATGTTTACGGCCCTTTCGGAACAGCTCTCCGGCGTGCTGAAGCGGTTGACCGGCCGGGGGGTGCTGTCCGAGAGCGACGTCACCGAAGCGCTGCGCGAGATCCGGCGGCACCTGCTCGAAGCGGACGTGAGCTTCGAGGTCACCCGGGGCTTCGTGGAGCGGATCCGGGAGCGCGCCGTGGGCGCGCTCGCCATCGATGCGGTCCGTCCCGGGCAGCAGGTGGTGAAGCTGGTGCACGACGAGATCGTGACCCTGCTGGGGGGCGCCCGTCGGGAGCTCGCCTTCGCGTCCGTAGGCCCGACGACGATTCTGCTGGTGGGGTTGCAGGGCTCAGGAAAGACCACCACCGCCGCCAAGCTGGCCCGGCGGCTGAAGCTCGAACAGAAGGCGCCGGCCCTGGTGGCGGCTGACCCATACCGCCCGGCGGCGGTCGAGCAGCTCCGGCAGCTCGGAGCGCAGGTCGGGGTTCCGGTCTTTCCGGGAGTCGGGAGCCCTAAAGGACAGGCCGGGGAGTCGTCCGTTCCGACGCTCGTGCGAGATGCGCTGCGCGAAGCT
>DATMOQ010000213.1:0-2577 GCA_035568195.1 Gemmatimonadales bacterium | reverse complement strand
TCCTCCGGTGTCATCGGGCTTTCGCCCTTCGGGGTGATCTTGCCGACCAGGATGTCGCCCGCCTTCACGTGGGCGCCGATCCGCACGATCCCGCGCTCGTCCAGGTCCACCAGTGACTCTTCGGCGACGTTCGGGATTTCCCGGGTGATTTCTTCCCGGCCCCGCTTGGTGTCCCGCACGTGCAGCTCGAGCTCCTGGATGTGGATCGACGAGTAGACGTCGTCCTTCACCAGCCGCTCGGAGAGCACGATGGCGTCTTCGAAGTTGTGGCCGTACCAGGGCATGAACGCCACCGTCACGTTCGCGCCCAGGGCCAGCTCGCCGTGATCGGTACCGGCGCCGTCGGCCACGATCTGCGCCGACTTCACCTTCTGGCCCACGTGCACCAGGGGCCGCTGGTTGATGGCGGTGTCCTGGTTGGTACGCCAGAACTTCTTGAGCTTGTACCGGTCGTGCTGCTTGAGCCGGGCCAGCGGGTTGTCCCCCGCCTTCCGGTCCTCTTCCCCGGTGTCGATGATGATCTCGTCCGCGGTGACGCGCTGCACCACGCCGGCGCGCCGCGCGATGACCACGGCGCCCGAGTCGCGCGCCACCTTCTCCTCCAGCCCGGTGCCCACGATGGGCGCCTGCGGGAAGAGGAGCGGCACCGACTGCCGCTGCATGTTCGAGCCCATCAGCGCGCGGTTGGCGTCGTCGTGCTCGAGGAACGGAATCAGGGCCGCGGCGATGGAGACCAGCTGCTCCGGGGCCACGTCCATGAAGTCGATCCGCGACGGCGCCAGGAGCGGGTAGTCGTCCCGCTTCCGGCACAGCACCAGCTCGTCGGCGAACCGGCCGTCCTCGGTGAGCTTCGCGTTGGCCTGGGCCACCGCGTATTCCTCTTCTTCACTGGCCGACAGCCACCGGATCTGGCCGGTGACGCGGCCGTTTTCCACCACGCGGTACGGGGTCTCGATGAAGCCGAGGTCGTTCACGCGGGCGTAGCAGGACAGGCTCGTGATCAGGCCGATGTTCGGACCTTCCGGCGTCTCGATGGGGCACATCCGGCCGTACTGGCTGTAGTGCACGTCGCGGACTTCGAAGCCGGCGCGCTCCCGCGTCAAGCCGCCCGGTCCCAGCGCGCTGAGCCGGCGCTTGTGCGTCAGCTCGGCCAGCGGGTTGGTCTGATCCATGAACTGCGACAGCTGCGAGCTGCCGAAGAACGCCTGAATCACGGCGCTCACGGTCCGGGCGTTCACCAGGTCGTCCAGCGTGATCCGCTCGGGGTCGTTGTTGATGCTCATCCGTTCCTTGATGAGCCGCGCCATGCGCGAGAGGCCCACCGAGAACTGGTTGGCGATCAGCTCGCCCACCGAGCGCACCCGGCGGTTGCCGAGGTGATCGATGTCGTCCGTGTAGCCGCGGCCCTCGGAGAGCTCGATCAGGTACCGGATGATGGCGACGAAATCCTCTTCGGTGAGGACGGTCTGATCCTTGGCCGCGCCCACCTTGAGCCGCTGATTGATCTTGTACCGCCCCACCCGTCCCAGGTCGTAGCGCTTGGGATGGAAGAAGAGCCGCTCCAGCGCCTGCCGGGCGGTCTCGAGGTTCGGGGCTTCGCCGGGCCGCAGGAGCGTGTAGATCTGCTCCAGCGCCTCGGCCTCGGAGTGGGTCGGGTCCTTGAGCAGGGTGTTCTTGATCAGGGGCGACTCGCTCCGGCCCGGGGGCAGGAGGACGTCGACCTTGGTGATCCCGGCCTTGAGGAGCTTCTTCCGCATGGTGTCGGAGACCTCGCGGCCCCCTTCGGCCACGACCTCACCGGTCTCCGGATCCGCCACGTCGAAGGCGAGGATGTACTTCCCGTCGCGCTCGCGCGTCGTGGTCGGCTGCGCGTCCTCGCGCAGGTCGAGGGCGGTGTAGCCCGCGAACACCGTCACGCCGGTGATGCCGGCGCGGCGGAAGGCGTTGAACTTGTCGAGCGTGAGCTCGTCGCCCACGCGGGCCAGCGGATCACCCTTCTTGTTCTCCGGATCGGGGACGTCGACGGCCAGGAGGGTGCCCAGTACTTCCCGCTTCTGGGCGCGGCCCTCGAGCTTGCCGGTGATGTCCAGCTCCTTGGTCGCGTAAAACAGCTTGAGGATGTCCGCGTTCGAGCCGTACCCGAACGCGCGCAGGAGCGCGGTGGCCGGGAACTTCTTCTTTTTGTCGATGTGGACGAAGATCACGTCGTGGATGTCCACGGTGAACTCCACCCACGATCCACGGAATGGAATGATGCGCGCCGAGATGAGACGCTGACCGTTGGGGTGCGTGGACTCTTCAAAGACGACGCCCGGCGACCGATGCAGCTGGCTGACGATCACGCGCTCGGCGCCGTTGATGACGAAGGTGCCGAGGGGCGTGAGCAGGGGCAGCTCACCGAGATAGACCTCCTTCTCGATGATGTTGCGCGGCCGCTTGGCGCCGTCGGGGAGTGTTTCATTGATGACCAGCTGCAGCGTCGCCTTGAGCGGCGCCGAGTAAGTCATGTCGCGCTCGATGCACTCCTCTACGGAGTACTTCGGCTCGCCCAGGTTGTAGCGCACGAAATCCAGTGAG
>DATMOQ010000212.1:0-5501 GCA_035568195.1 Gemmatimonadales bacterium | reverse complement strand
GGTCGAGGCGCACGGGCTCGCGTTCAATCACGCGGCCGACGCACTCGCCAAGGCGTTCTGGCCCGGACCCCTGACCCTGGTGCTCCCCGGGGGCTCGGGCCGGCTCCCCGATCTGCTCCGCGGGCCGGAGGGGGGCATCGCGGTCCGCTGGACCTCACACCCGTTGATCGCGGCCCTGGTCGCACAGCTCGGTGAACCGTTGACCTCGACGTCGGCCAATCTGCCGGGGCAGGTTCCCGGAGCAGGGGCCGCGGCCATCGTCCGGGACTTCGGGGACGCCGTGAACACGGGGCAGCTGCTGGTGCTCGACGGCGGGGTGCTCGGGAACCGCCCGCCCTCCACGGTGGTTGACTGCACGACCCCGACGGCCCGTCTGGTTCGGCCCGGCGCCCTGTCGCAGAGCCAGCTCCGCGCAGCCGTGGGGTCACTGGCCCCATGACCAAGCACATTCTCCTCGTCTGTACCGGCAACATCTGCCGTTCTCCGCTGGCGGCGGCGCTCCTCACCAAGGCGCTGAGTGACCGCGAGCTGGACGCCGTCGACGTGTCGTCCGCGGGCACCGGGGCCTGGGACGGCGCCCCCGCATCCGAGGGCGCGTACCTCGTGGCGCTCGAGCGGGGCCTCGATCTTTCCGGGCACCGGGCACGGCTCCTGACCCGCGAGCTGGTGGAGGAATCCGACCTGATCCTCACCATGGCCCGGCATCACCGCGCCCGCGTGGACGAGCTGGGGGGCGACGGCCGCGTGTTTGTCCTCGGCGAGTTCGCCGGTCGGTCGGGAGACGAGGCCGAGGTGAGCGATCCGTTCGGCGGGGACCTCGAGGTCTATCGGGAGACGTGCGCCGAGCTGGAGGCGCTGATCGCGGCGGTGGTCGAACGCCTGGCCCGGGAGGCCGCGGGTGGCTCGCCCCGCTGAGCCGAGGTTTCTTGGCATCGTGGGGGACCCGGTCTCTCATTCGCTCTCACCCGCCTTGCACAACGCCGCGATGCAGGCGCTCGGAATCCCCGGGTGCTACGTCGCCCTGAAGACCCCCGCGCCGGCGCTCGCCACCGTGCTCTCCGCACTCACCGCCGTTGGCGCTGCCGGCAACGTGACCGTCCCACACAAGGAAGCGGCGGCGGGGTACGCCACGCGGAAAACGGATACGTGCGAGCGGACCGGCGCGTGCAATACGTTCTGGGTGGAGGGCGGCGCGCTCATCGGCGATAACACGGATGTCGCAGGGGTGGGGCAGGCACTGGACCAGCTCGGCGTTTCCCGCGGTGGCCGCTGGCTCGTCCTCGGCACCGGCGGCTCGGCGCGGGCGGTGGCCGCGGCGGCCGCGGACCGCGGCGCCATTCTGCACGTGCGGTCCCGCTCCGCGGAGACGGCGCGGCGCTTCGTCCGCTGGGCACAGGACCGTCTGGCGCTCCAGGCCCACGAGGCGACCGACGACTCGGCGGACGTGGTGATCAACGCCACACCGCTCGGATTGAAGGAGAGCGACCCGCCACCACTCGAGCCCGCCCGCGTCGACGCGGGCGCCGTGGTGCTCGACCTGGTCTATCGGCGCGGCGGTACCGCATGGGTCAGGAGTCTCCAGAAGGGAGGGCGGCGCGTGGGTGACGGGCGGGCGATGCTGGTGGCGCAGGGCGCCGCCGCGTTCGAGCGATTCTTTCCCGGGGTGCACGCTCCGGTGGAGGTGATGCGCGCCGCCGTGGAGCGCGCGCTTCGTGCCTAGCGCCTTCGCGCAGCTGTTCCTGCCGGCCGAATGTTTGTTGTGTCACACTCTCCTGCCGTTCCTTCGCTCCGATGACGTCGTGTGCGCCGGGTGCCGCCATCGCTGGCGGGCGGTGCGGCCGCCCTGGTGCGAGCGCTGCGGCCAACCGGAGCCCCATTTCGGCCCCTGCCGCCTCTGCCGGGAGTGGGTGCCCGAGCTCGAGCGGGTGCGGTCGGCGGTCTGGCTGGACGCGCCGGCCCGGCGGCCCGTTCACGCGCTCAAGTACGGGGGCATGCCGCGGATCGCGCGGGACCTCGCGGCGGTCATGGTGCGTCACCTGCCGGCCCCACCGCCGGGCGCGGCGCTGATCCCGGTGCCGCTCGCACCCGGGCGGATGGCCCGCCGGGGCTTCAACCAGAGCGAAGTGCTGGCGCGGGCGCTGGGAACGGCGTGGCGGTTGCCCGTGTTGCGTGATGTGCTGGCGCGGGTTCGCGAGACGGCGACGCAGACCACGTTGACACCGGCGGCGCGACTGGCGAACGTGGCGGAAGCCTTCCGAACTCGGAGCGGGGAAGTGGGAGCGCGGAACGGTTCCGCATTCCGCGTTCCGACTTCCACGTTAGTCTTAGTGGACGACGTTTTCACGACCGGTGCGACCATCGCCGCCGCCGCTCAGGCGTTGGCGAAGGGGGGCGCCACTCACATCGCGGCCGTCACCTTCGGCCGCGCCGTCATTCCCGACTTCACGTAGGAGCGCGCGATGGCAGTGCGGGTTGGCATCAACGGGTTCGGCCGGATCGGCCGCAACGTGTTGCGGGCGGCGACCGCCGCGGGCAATACCGCGATCGAGATCGTCGGCGTCAACGACATCACCGACACCAAGACGCTGGCGCACCTCCTCAAGTACGACTCGGTGCACGGCCGCTTCCCCGGCACCGTCGAGGCGAAGGCCGACGCGCTGGTGGTGAACGGGAAGGAGATCAAGGTCTCCGCCATCAAGGAGCCCGAAAAGCTCCCCTGGAAAGACCTGGGCGTGAGCCTGGTGCTCGAGAGCACCGGCCGCTTCACGGATCGCGACAACGCCGCCAAGCACCTGGCCGCGGGAGCCAAACGGGTGGTGATCTCGGCGCCCGCCAAGGGCGAGGACATCACCATCGTGATGGGCGTCAACCACCAGAAGTACGACCCGGCCAAGCACACCATCATCTCCAACGCGTCCTGCACCACCAATTGCCTGGTGCCGGTGGTGAAAGTGGTGCTCGACACCTGGGGCTTCGTGCACGGATTCATGACCACGGTGCACAGCTATACCAACGACCAGCAGATTCTCGATCTCCCGCACAAGGACCTCCGGCGCGCCCGCGCCGCGGCCCTGTCCATCATCCCCACCACCACCGGCGCCGCGAAGGCCACCAGCCTCGTGATTCCGGAAGTGAAGGGGAAGATCGACGGCATTTCCCTCCGCGTACCCACGCCGGACGTCTCGGTGGTGGAGCTGATCGCGGAGGTTTCCAAGGCGACCACTGTCGACGAGGTGAACCAGACGTTCAAGGCCGCAGGGGCGAGCGGACCGCTCAAGGGCATTCTCACCGTGTCGGACGAGCCCCTGGTATCCCACGACTACATCGGCTCCCTGTACTCGAGCGTGGTGGACACGCTGTCCACGGCGGTGATCGACGGGAAACTCCTCCACATCACCGCGTGGTACGACAACGAGATGGGCTACTCGGCGCGCTGCGTCGACCTCCTGGCATACATCGGATCGAAGCAGTGACCAAGCGGGCGTTGAGCGACCTCCCCAAGGAGGCGCTCGACGGGAAGCGCGCCCTGGTGCGCGTGGACTTCAACGTCCCTCTCAAAAACGGGACCGTCACCGACGACAGCCGGATCCGCGCCGCGCTGCCGACCATCACGTATCTCCGCAACGGTGGGGCCCGCGTCATCTTGCTGTCGCATCTGGGCCGGCCCAAAGGCGGTCCCGACCCGCAGTACTCCCTCCGGCAGATCGTGCCGACCCTCGAAAAGCTCCTCGGCGCCCCCGTGGAGTTCATCGCGGACCCGGCCACCGGCGTCCCGGCCACCAAGCGCCTGCCGCGGGGCGGGGTGGCCCTGGTCGAGAACACGCGCTTCTGGCCCGGCGAAGAGAAGAACGATCCGGGCCTGGCGAAAGTCTTCGCCGCGCTCGGCGACTTCTACGTGGACGACGCCTTCGGCTCAGCCCACCGGGCCCACAGCTCCACCGAGGCGGTGGCGCATATCCTCAAGCCGGCGGTGGCGGGCTTCCTGTTGCAGAAGGAGCTCAAGTACCTGGGCGAAGCCCTGGCGGCGCCCAAGCGTCCGTTTGTCGCCGTGCTGGGGGGCGCCAAAATCTCCGGCAAGATCGACGTCATCGAGGCGCTGCTGCCGCGCGTGGACGAGGTGCTCATCGGCGGCGCCATGGCCTGCACGTTTTTCGCCGCCATGGGATTCGAGGTCGGGACCTCCCTGGTGGAGCGGGACCGTATCGACCTCGCGAAAACGTTGCTGACCCAGGCCGAGAAGAAGCTGATTCTCCCCCGTGGGGCGGTCATCGCGCCGTCCCTCGAGCGGAGCGCGGAGCGCAAGAGCGTGGCCTCCGACGCCATTGCCACGGGATGGGCCGTGTACGACATCGATCAGGCGACCGCCGCCGACTTCCGCGCCCGGATCCTCAAGGCCAAGACGGTGCTGTGGAACGGCCCCATGGGCGTGTTTGAGACCCCGCCGTTCGACGTCGGCACACGGGCCGTGGCCAACGCGCTGGTCGAAGCGGGCGCCAAGGGCGCCGTGACGATCGTGGGCGGAGGAGATTCCGCCGCGGCGGTGGCCGGGCTCGAGGACAAGATCTCTCACGTCTCCACCGGGGGCGGCGCGTCCCTCGAGTTTCTGGAAGGGAAGCCCCTTCCCGGCGTGATGGCGCTCGAAGACGCGTGAGGAAACTCCTCTTCGCGGCGAACTGGAAGATGCATCTCGGGCCGGCCGACACCCGGTCCTACTGCGCCACGTTCCTCTCCCGGATGACTCCCATGCCCGGCCGGGAAGTCTGGTTCTTCCCGCCCTCGCCATCGCTCGAAGCGGCGGCCTCCGCCCTGGCCGGGCGGGTCGACATCCGGGTGGGGGCGCAGGACATCCATTGGGAGGCCAAGGGCGCGTTCACGGGCGCGGTGTCGGCCGGGATCGTGGCGCAAGCCGGGGCCCGGGCGACGCTGGTGGGCCACTCGGAGCGCCGGAAGCTGTTCGGTGAGACGGACGCGGACACCGCCAAGAAGGTACGCGCGGCGCTGGCCGCGGGGCTCACCCCCATGCTCTGCGTGGGTGAGGAGCTGAAGGAACGCGAGGCCGGGAATACGCTCTCCGTGGTGACGCGACAGCTCACCGCGGCCCTCGACGGACTGAGCGATGCCGAGCTCGAGCGCATCGTGCTGGCCTATGAGCCGGTCTGGGCCATCGGGACGGGCCGGAACGCCACGCCGCAGGATGCCGGGACGGTGCACCGGGAAATCAGGCGCTGGGTCACGGGCCGGGGAGCCACCCGGCCGCAGATCCTCTATGGTGGCAGCGTCAACCTCGGGAACATCGCGGCCCTCCTGGCCGAGCCCGAAATCGACGGCGTTCTGGTGGGGGGCGCCTCGCTGGAACCCGATGCCTGGGCACAACTTGTGCGAACGGGCGCCCCCTAGGTATTATCTGCCCCGACATGTACACCTTCTTCCTGGTTCTCCTGCTTCTCGATGCGATCATCCTCGCCGCCGCCGTGCTCCTCCAGGCAGGCCAGGGCGGGGGA
>DATMOQ010000211.1:0-2324 GCA_035568195.1 Gemmatimonadales bacterium | reverse complement strand
GGCGGTGGTACGACTGGCGCCGGTGATCATCACGGTGCGGGGTCTGGCCCGCCACCTTCGGGTGACGCCGAGCACGTTCGTGTCGCGGTTCCAGCGGGCCGCCCTGCCCTCCCCCAAGCGTTACCTCTCGGCCATGCGTCTCCTGCACGCGGCCTACCTGTTTCAGAACCCGGGATTGTCGGTGTCGGACGTGGCCTACCGGCTGGATTTCTCTTCTCCGCAGAGCTTCGGGCGTCACCTCAAGGCCATTCTGGGTGTGACCGCGGGTGAGTTCCGAAGCCGCTTTCCGTTCGAGATTGCCCTCGCCCGCTATGTCGATCTGCTGGTCACCCCGTACCGGGAGTCCCTGCGCGCGTTCTACCCCTTGAACGCGGGGTTCTGGGACCAAGGATCCGAGGCGCCTCGTGTCTCCCGGGCGGGGTGAACCGGTGGAGGCGGGTCAATCCGCGGCGGCGCGGACGATCCGGTGCTCGGCGGTGCGCTGCTCGGGTTTGAGAACCGCGAAGCGGGCGATGCTGGCCCGCAGGCGCTCGGCCAGCTGGGCGAGCTGCTGCGAGGTGGCGGTGAGATCGCCCATCGACGTGATCTGGGCCTGGGTGGCCGACGCGGCGCTGGTCGCGTGCTCGGCCGAGACTCCCGAGACGGTCGAGACCTGCGCCAGGGACTGGGCCAGCCGGGCCAGGCGCTCGGCCTGGCTGCGCGAGACCTCCGCCGTGGCGTTCACCAGCCCGCCGATGAGCTGCACACCCTCGTGCAGCTCCCGCAGGGCACTATCGGCCTCCGCGGCCACGGCACCGATGTCGCGCACCTGACTCTCGCCGGTCTCCATGGCGCGGGCGGCCGCGGCGATCCCGGTGCGGATCTCGCTCACCAGCTCCGCCACGTCGCGAGCGGACTTCCCCGCTTCCCCGGCCAGCCCCCGCACCTCCTGCGCCACCACGGCGAAGCCTTCGCCGTGCTCGCCCGCGCGCGCCGCTTCGATGGCCGCGTTCAGCGCGAGCAGATGCGTCTGGCGGGCAATGCGGGCGATGGTCTGAGCGAAGCCGCCGATCCGCTCCGACATGGCGGACAAGCCGCCGACGGTGGCGGCCGTGGCGCGCACCTCCTCGCGGACCGAGCGCAGCGTCTGACTGGCGCGCTCCACCCGGTCGCGCCCCCGCTCCGCCGTCGACGCCAGCTGCCCGGCATCCGCCTGCATCCGCTCGGCGCGCGTTTTCAGGCTCTCGGCCTGCGCCGCGGCCTTGGCGCTCTCGGCCTGGGCTTCTTCGGTCACGCTCCGCTGCCCCACCAGGTCCTCCGCCAGTCCCTGCGCGGTGTGGGTCACCGCCTCGGACGTCGCGTGGATCTGCTCCGCCGCCGCGGCGAGCTCCTCGGCAAAGGCCGCCACTTCGTCTGCCTCGTGCTGCACCGTGGAAATGGTCGCCCCGATTTCGTCCAGCATCCGGTTGAGGCTCTTCTCCAGAAAGCCCAGCTCGTCGGACTCGGCGGCGGCCGCCCGGACCCCGAGCTGCCCCTGCTCCGCCGCGCCCATCACGGTACGCGTGGCGCGAATGCGATCGATCAAGGTCGCCGGGATCCGCTTCAAGGCCATGGCGACGGCGACGAAGACGACGGTCTCGAGATAGGCCGCCGTCGGAATCGAGGCCGAGTTGTCGTAGATCGAGCCGTGCAGCATGGTCGCCGCGAGGTAGGCGAGCGAGCCGACCAGCACCAGGAAGTCCCCCACGGTGCGGCCCTGGTCGAACGTGTACGGGAGCACCGCGATGAAAAAGCCGGCGATGAGTCCCCCGTGCCCGAACCACACCACCGGCATCGCGACGAGAAAGACATCGAGGAGGGCCAACACATAGATCAGCCACCAGCGGTACCAGCCGCGCTCGTTGACCAGACCCACCAGGGCGTTGAGGATCGCCCCGCCGCCCGCCGCGAGGACGATGGTGCCCGGCTCCGTGCGGATGGTGGTGCTCAGCCACCCCAGCATGCCGATCAGGAAGACGGCGGTCACCAGGACCCACCGGCGGGAGAGGGAGCGGGCGAACGTGTCCAGGTCCTTGAGGCGCTGCTCCAGTCCCTGCGCGTCGTCGGTCCGGCCGCGCATCAGGGCGGCCAGGGACTTGTGCTGGGGATTGAGGGAGGGAATGGTCACGGACGGGGACCCGACAGGCCCAGCTGGGTAGCGGTGAGCAGGGTTTCGACGGCGTGACCGGCTCGTTCCAGCACCTCGCGCCCGCCTTCCTCGCGGTCGACCACCGCGAACACCCCCAGGATGCGGGCGCCCTCGGCGGACAGGGCGGCGATGGCCTCCTGGGCCGAGCCCCCGGTGG
>DATMOQ010000210.1:0-10244 GCA_035568195.1 Gemmatimonadales bacterium | reverse complement strand
CGATGCGCCAGGCCCCGCCGCTGCGGCGGGGGACACCGCGGCCGGCGCGCTGTACGTGCAGGTCTCGATCTCCCAGAACAAAGAGTGGTCCGACGGGATGGCGCAGCAGCTCACGCGCGCCGGACTGCAGGCGCGGGTGCTGCCGCCCACGTCGGCGGATGACGGGTATCGCGTGGTGCTGGGCCCCTACCCCACCCGCGAGCAGGCGGAAGACATCGGGCGGAAACTGGGGCGCCCCTACTGGATCTACCAGCCTCCGCAATGACCCCTCAACCCATCGCGCGCTCCGACGCCCTCCACACCGCGCCCCCGCTCCTCGAGGGCCGGTCGCTGATCGCGCTCGTGCCGGTCGGCGCCGATCTGGACTGGGCCGGGCGCGCCGCCTGGGACGTGGCCCGCGGGTGCGCGGTCAACCGCCGGGTGGCCCTGGTCGATCTGCGGCTCGCCGACCCGTCCCTGCATCGCGCCCCGGGGCTCGCACCGGGCGAAGGCATCGTGGATGCGCTCGAGTACGAGCGGTCCTGGGACCTGGTGGCCCGGGAGATCGACCGGGTCTTTTTCATCGGCGCCGGCTCCGAGGCGACCGATCCCGGTGCGATTCTCGCGCACCCCCGCTGGCGCGCCCTGCACGCCGGGTTCCGAGCGGAAGAGGCGCTCCTCCTCGTTTTCTGCAATGCCGCGGACCTCGAGCAGCTGGGCTCGCCCCCTGACGGCGTGATGCTGCTCGCGCCCGTGGGGGCCGCGGCCGTGGGGCTGGATGTGCCCGATGGGGTCGACGTGCTCGCCGTGCTGAGCGGACCCGAGGCCGCGCCTCGACCCCCGCGGCGGATTTCCGTCAGCGCGTCCCGGCCCCCGCGCCGCGGATGGCGCCCGTTGGCCGCCGGGGTCGCCCTCGCGCTGCTCGGCGCGGTGGGATGGACCATGCTGGGTCGCGGAGCCGAGCACGGCGTACCGGCGGCGCCCCTCATCGCGCTCCCCCGGGCCGATTCGGTGCCCTGGACCGTGCAGCTCGCAGCGTACGGGGCTCCGGAGAAGGCGGTGGCCGAGGCCGATCGTCTCACCGACGAGGGAGTGGGCACGTTCGTCACGCCCCTCGCGCTGGACGCGTCCGGCGCGCGCTGGTATCGCGTGCTGGTGGGCGCGTACGCCACCCGCGAAGGCGCCGCTGCCGCGCGCGCGGATCTGTGGCGTCGCGGCCTGGCCCCCACCGGACAGGGAGAGCTCCTGCACGCGCCGTATTCACTCCGTCTCGATTCCACCGCTGCCGTTCCGCTCGATTCTCTGCGTCGCCTGGGGGCTCTACCGGTACGCTGGGGAACGTCGGGCACCCGGCTCGTCGGCGCCTTTGAATCACCCGAACAGGCCAGCGTCGCGGCCGCCGCCCTGAGCGGCGCCGGCGTCCCGGCCACACTCGTCACCCGCACGGGGACCACGCCATGAGGCTCACGCGGCTGGAGTTGTCCGGGTTCAAGTCCTTCGCCGGCACGGTGGAGCTGCCCTTCGACCTCGGGGTCACCGCGATCGTCGGCCCCAACGGCTGCGGCAAGTCCAACATCTCGGACGCGGTCCGCTGGGTGCTGGGCGAGCAGTCCCCCCGGCTCCTGCGGGGCGGCAAGATGGAAGACGTGATCTTCCAGGGCTCAACGGGACGGCGGCCGGTGAACGTCGTGGAAGTCTCGCTGGTGTTCGACAACTCCGACGGCGTGATGCCCATCGCGTACCAGGAGGTGGTGGTCACGCGGCGGCTGTCGCGGTCGGGGCAGAGCGAATACCTGCTCAACCGCTCTCCCGTGCGCCTGCGCGACATCCAGGACCTCCTGCGCGGCACCGGCCTGGGCGCCGACGCCGCCGTGGTGATGGAAGCGAAGATGATCGATGCCCTCCTGTCGGAGAAAGCCGAGGAGCGCCGGTCCTTGTTCGAAGAGGCGGCGGGTATCGGGCTCTATCGGGACCGCAAGCGGAGCACGGAGCGCCGGCTGGAAGAGACGGCCGCCGACTTGGCCCGGCTCGAAGACCTGATCTCCGAAGTGCAGACGCAGGTCCGTTCCCTGGCCCGGCAGCGCGGCAAGGCGGAGCGGTACGGCAAGATGATCGAGGAGCGCTTCGGCGTGGCCCTGACCCTGGTGCGGCGCGAGCTCGAAGACCTCGATCTCGCGCTCGGGGCGCTGGGCGTGCGCACCCGCGAGCTGGATGAGACCCTCCCGACGGCCCGCCAGCGGCTGGCCGATGCCGAGCGGGAGCGCGAGGCGAACGTGCAGGCGCGGCACACCGCGGAGGCGGCGCGGACCGAGGTCGAGCGCCGGCTGGCGGACGCCCGGATCGCCGTGGGCCGGCTCGAAGGCGATCTCAAGCTGGCCGCCGAGCGCCTCACCAATGCCGCCGAGCGGCGGACCCGCGCCGGCGAGGAGCGGGCCCAGGACGAGCAGCGCGCGGCGCAGGCGGAGCGGGAGCGGGACGCGGCACAGGCCGAGTGCGCCGCCGCCGAGACCGACCTGGCCACCGTCCGGGCCGAGCTGGAGAGCCGCACGGGGCTCGAGGCGGAGGTACGCGAGCGCCTGGTCCGCTCCCGTGAGGCCGTCCGCCTGCAGGACGAAGAGCTCCGGAAGCACGTCGAGAACGCCCACGCCGCCGACGCGGAGCGGACGCTGCTCGAACGGGAGCGCACCGAGCTGCGGGAGCAGGTGGCGCGCGCGTCCGCCGAGCGCGGGACCCGCGAGCAGGCGGCGGGCGCGGCGCAGACGGCGGCTCAGACGCAGACGCAACGCGCCGCGGCGCAGGCCCAGGCGGCGGTCCGCGCGGTCGAGGGGCTGCAGCTCGCCCGCCAGAAGCTCTCGAGTCTCCAGGAATCCGAAGTGGCGACGCGAACCACCCGCCGCCGGGCGGAAGAGGCGCTGGCCCAGCTCACCGCCCGCCGGGAGGCGCTGTCCGAGCTCGACCGCGAGCGCGTGGGTCTCGCGCCCGCCGCGCAGGCGCTGCTCAAGGTGAAAGAGCAGTTCGGGGACGCCGTGGTCGGCCCCCTGTCGGACTTCGTCCGCACCAGCCGCCGCGACGCGGAGCTGGCCGAGCGGCTCCTGGGCGAGTGGCTGCACGGCGTGCTGGTCCGGGACGAGTCGGCCATCGCGGAGATTCAGCGCTGGCACGAAGGCGCCCAGCCCGGGCCCCTGGTCCTCCTGCCCTGCTACCCCGGCCCGCGGCAGGCCGCAGACGGACACCCGCTGCGGGACGATCTTCGCGTGGATGGCCCCGCCGCAGCCTGGGTCCGCGCCCTCCTTGCGGGACACGAGGTGCTGTCCGGTGCCCGCGCGCTCCGGCGTGCCAATGGCGCGGTCTTCCTCGACACGGCCGGCTCGGCAGGTCCGCTGCAGCGGCGGGCGGAGCTGGAGCAGCTGGAGCAGGACATTTCGGAGGCCACCAAGGAGAGCGCGCGAGCGGAGTCGGATCTCGACGCCGCCCTCCGCGACGTAGCGGCCGCCGAGGCGGCGCTTGCCGAAGCCGGGGCCGCCGCGGAGCGCGAGCGGCACCTCGAGCTGGAGGCCGGCGCGCAGAAGGGCGAAGCCGAGCGCGCCGCGGCGCACGCCCGGCGGGACGCCGGCGAGGCCGCGGCGCAGGCCGAACGCCTGGCCAAGCGGCTGGAGGATGTCGACGCCCGGCTGGCCACGCTGACCGCCGATCTCCAGCATCGGGAGATCGAGCGGATGCGATCCGAGGAGCGGCTCACCACCGAGCGCGCCGCGTTGGCCCAGCTCGAATCGGAGCAGGAAGCGGCCCGCGAACAGCGCGTGCACTGGCAGGTGGACGCGGCGCAGGTGGAGGCCCGTCTGGTGGCCGGGCGTGAGCGCGCCGGACGCGCGGCCCAGGACGCGCAGTCCCTCCGGCAGCACGCGGTGGCGCTGGCGACCGAAATCGCGTCCATCGACCGGGACACCGCCACCCTCAGCGCCGAGCGGGGCGGATGGGAAGACAGCCTGCAGGAGCGCCGGATCGCGTTGACCGAGCTGGAGGGCGCGACGCAAGGCGCGGAGGGATCGGTGACCGAGGCGGAGGCAGACGTGGGAGCCGCCGAAACCGCCTTGACCGAGGCCCGCACGGCCCTCGATGCGCTCGGCGATGAAGCCCACCACCTCGAGGTGGAGCGGACCGAGGTCGAGGGCCGCAAGCGCGGGCTGGCCGAGCGGGTGGAGGTCGAATGGCGAAAACCGCTGGATCAGCTCCTGGCCGAAGCCCCCGAGGTGGAAGGGGATCTGGAGTGGCTGCGGTCGGAGAATGAGCGGCTGAAGAGCGCCATCGAGCAAGTCGGACCCGTGAACGCCCTGGCAGTCGAGGAGCATGCCGAAGAGGTCAAACGCCTCGAGTTCCTCATGACCCAGCGGGACGACCTGGTGGCGGCACGGTCGTCCCTCCAGCAGGCGGCCCGGGAAATCGACCAGACCGCGAAAACGCTGTTTCTCGAGTCGTTCGGCAAGGTGCGGGAGAACTTCCGCGGGGTGTTTCAGACCCTCTTCGGCGGCGGCGAATGCGACGTGCGCCTGGCCAACGAGGACGAGCCTCTGGACTCCGAAATCGAGATCCACGCGGCGCCGCGCGGTAAGCGGACCCAGCGGATTCACCTCCTCTCGTCGGGCGAGCGGACCCTGGTGGCGGTGTCCCTGCTCTTCTCGATCTTCCTCACCCGTCCCAGCCCCTTCTGTCTCCTGGACGAGGTGGACGCGCCGCTGGACGACGCGAACGTCGGGCGCTACGTCCGGCTGCTCTCGGAGTTCAAGGCCCAGACCCAGTTCATCGTGATCACGCACAATCCCCGCACCATGCAGGCGGCCGACGCCGTCTACGGGGTGACCATGCAGGAGCCGGGTGTCTCGACCATCGTGGGCGTCCGGCTGGGACAGCTCGAGCGCACCGCCTGAGCTCGAACGCCGTCGCACTCCTGTGCCTCGGCACCCTGCTGGCGGCCGGCACCGGATCCGCCCAGCGTCCCGCCGTCCCGGCCCCGCTCGCTCGGGCCCTGTCCCGCGATTCGACGTTCACCGTCTGGATCTTCGTCCGGCCCCGGATCGCTCTGGGCGATGCGGTCCAACGGATCGCCGCGGCCGGCGGCCAGGTCCGGCGGTCGAGCCGCTGGCTCCACGCGGTGAGCGTCCGCGGGTCGAGCGCCACCCTCCGCGCCCTCGCCCAGGATCCCGCCTTTCAGCGCATTCAGCCCCTGGGCCGCTGGCGCGTTCCGCGCGGACCCGACCCCGCGGCACCGGCGCCCGCCGCCCTCTCCGCGGGCGTCGACACCTGCGGCGCCGCGGGCGATCCCACTTACGGACCCTCCGACATGCCGTACCGCCAGCTCGGCCTGCGCGGCTTGGCCGATCACGGTGTGGACGGTGCCGGGGTCCGCATCGCCATCCTGGATGCGGGATTCAACACCCTCAACCCCGCGTTCACCGGGGTCACAGTCACCGCCCAGTACGACTTCGTCTTCGGCGACACCGTGGTCCGGAATCAGCCCAACGACTCCCTGATCCTGGATCCCCAGTTTCATGGCACGGCGGTGTGGTCCCTGTTCGCCGGATCGGTGCCGGGACGGCTGGTGGGGATCGCGCGGGGGGCCTCATTCCTGCTCGCCAAGACCGAAGATGTCCGCTCGGAAACCCGGGTCGAAGAGGATAATTACGTCGCGGCGCTCGAATGGGCCGACTCCATCGGCGTGGACATCGCATCCTCGAGCCTGGGCTACCTCGCCTTCGATAACGGATTCAGCTACACGCCGAGTCAGCTGAACGGAGACGTCGCCGTCACCTCGGTGGCGGCCGACAGCGCGGCCGCGCACGGCATCCTGGTGGTGACCGCCGCCGGCAATTCGGGACCGGCGTTCCGCACCCTCGTGACGCCGGGCGACGCGAAATCGGTGATCACCGCGGGCGCGGAAGACTCGCTCGGCAACATCGCGGGGTTCTCATCGCGGGGGCCGACGGCCGACGGCCGCCTGAAGCCCGATCTCACCGCCCCCGGCGTGGCGGTCTGCGTAGTGACCGGCAGCACCATGGGACGGCTCAACGGAACCTCGTTCGCCACGCCGCTCCTCGCGGCGTCCGCGGCCCTGGTGAAGCAGGAGCAGCCGGCGCTCGGGCCCCTGGCACTGCGGGCGGCGCTGCGGCGGTACGCGGCGAACACTCAGCACCCCGATTCGACCCGCGGCTGGGGCCGCCCCGACGTCACGGCATCGGCGATCTTCCCGAACGGCGTGACCCCGCTGTCGCCCCTTCCGCCCAAGGTGACGTCGATAACTCCGCTCTTCAGCTGGACTGTGGGGACCGCGCCCGGATTCGCCGGTTCCGTCACCTATCGGCTGCGCATCGGCCGGGACTCGCTGTTCACCAGGCCCGTGGTGGACACCGTCCTGAACGGCGCGACCCAGTATCTCCCGGGGGCGGCGCTCAAGCCCGGCGCGATCTTCTGGCGGGTCGATGCCACCGCCACCGGCGCCTCGGCGACGACGGGGGCGGTGGGTCCCATCACGGTGCCTGCCTGGGCGCGGCTCCTGACGCTGAGCGACTCCGCGGGCGTCAACACCGACTCGGCGCAGCCGACCTTCAGCTGGTCGGTCCCCGTCATTTCTTCTCCTCCGGGGCCCTTCCGGTTCGACCTCCAGGTCTTCCAGGTGAACCAGGGGAATTCGACCTACGGCGCCGGGGCGATCACCGATACCGTGTTCCGGATCCCGGTGGTCCTGGAGCGGAATACCGCCTACCACTGGAGTCTCGTGGTGCACGCGGGAAACGACACCAGCCTGGTGTCGAGCGCCGGCATCTTCCTCATCCTCGACGACTCGGCGCCGCTGGCCACCCTGCTCTACCAGAACTTCCCCAACCCGTTTCCGGCGGTGGGACGCGACTCCACGTGCATCTGGTTCGACATCTCGACGCCCGGTGAAACAGACCTGCAGGTCCTCGACCTCCGGGGCGGTGTGGTCCGGCACTTGATCCCCAATGGCGCGCTCTCCGGCGTATTCCAGCCGGGGCGCTACGGCCGCGGCTCCGTGGGAGGGCCCACCTGCGACCCCCAGGTGACCTGGGATGGCCGCTCGGACGACGGACGCTACGTTCCCCCCGGGGTATACATCCTGAGGCTCAAGAGCGGCCAGACGGTGCTGTTCAAGAGGCTGGTTTTCATGGGTCGCCGGCATTGACACAGTCTTGTCTTGACGCCCTTCCCGGTTCCTAGGGAAGTTTTCTAGAGACCAGATCCGGAGTGACAAGTTGCTGATCGTGATGCGCCACGGGGCCACCGACGCCGAAGTCCAGCGCGTGGTCGCCGTGATCCAGGAAATGGGATATCAGGCCCAGGCCATGCCGGGGGCTCAGCGCACGGCCGTGGGGCTGGTGGGGAACGACGGCCGCGTGGACGCCTCCCGGCTCGAAGGCCTGCCGGGCGTCACGGAAGTCATTCACGTGTCCAAGCCCTACAAGCAGGTGAGCCGCGAGTGGAAGAATGAATCCACCGTGGTGCATCTCCCGGGTGGGGTGAGCGTGGGTGGCCCGGAGATCGTGGCCATCGCGGGCCCCTGCTCCGTGGAGACCGAGCGTCAGATCATCGAGACCGCCAAGCTGGTGAAGGAGGCGGGCGCCACGATTCTCCGCGGCGGTGCCTTCAAGCCGCGGAGCTCCCCGTATTCCTTCCAGGGCCTCGGCCGTCCGGCCCTGCGTTTCCTCGAGAAGGCCCGCGCCGAAACCGGGCTCTTGATCTGCACCGAGGCGATGGACATCGAGGCCATCGGCTGGATCTCCGAGATGGCCGACATCGTGCAGATCGGCGCCCGGAACATGCAAAACTACGCGCTGCTCAAAGCGGCGGGGCGCTGCGGCAAGCCGGTGCTCCTCAAGCGGGGCATGGCCGCCACCATCACGGAGCTGCTCCTCTCGGCCGAGTACCTGCTGGCCGAGGGAAACCACGACGTGATTCTGTGCGAGCGCGGCGTCCGGGGGTTCGATCCGATCACCCGGAACCTGTTCGATCTCACGGCCATTCCGGTGGTCCACAAGCTCTCGCATCTGCCCATCATCGCCGATCCGTCCCACGGCACCGGACTGCGGGAACAGGTCCTGCCCATGGCGCGCGCGGCAGTGGCTGCCGGGGCCGACGGCATCATCGTCGAGGTGCACCCGGCGCCCGACCAGGCGCTCTCCGACGGGGCGCAGTCCCTCTTCCCGGGCCAATTCGCGCAGCTCATGAAGGAAGTGCGGGTGATCGCCGAGGTCACGGGCCGCCGGATGGCCGAGCCGGCGTCGGTGGGGGCGTGAAACGAAGGGAGCGGGGAGCGGGGAGCGGTCTGCTCCTCCTGCTATGCGGTCTCCTCCCCACGCGACTCCCGGCCCAGGATCCCTTCGCCATTCTCGCGCGTGCGCGCGCGGCGTACGACACGATCCACACCCTGCGGGCCGACTTCATTCAGATCGTCGACAACCCGATGGTCGGCGCCCCGGATACCACGCGCGGCATCCTGTACCAGCAGCCCCCGTCCCGGTTCACGATGAACTTCACGCGTCCCAAGCACGACCGGATCGTGGCGGACGGGAAGAACCTCTGGATCTACACGCCGAGCTCCACACCGGGACAGGTGATCCGGACCGTCCTGCCCGCGAATGGCGGCACGGGACCCAACCTCATCGCACAATTCGTGGAGCACTCGGAACAGCGATATCACGCGAGCTTCGTGCGCACGGATTCCACCGCCGCAACGGTCGTAGACGTGATTCATCTCGTGCCGATCCTGACCGACCAGCCCTACACGGAGGCGACGGTCTCGATCACGCGGGGGGGACTGGTCACTCGGCTGGATATCACGGAGACCTCAGGGCAGCATCGGGTGCTGATCTTCTCGAAGCATGAACTGAACGGCAGCATCTCGGGCGGGACCTTCCGGTTCACCCCTGGGGCGGGAGTACGGGTGGTAGATCAATAAACCCTACCGAACGCGCCCCACCCCGAAGGCCAGGCCAATCAAGAGTCCCGCGACGACTACCACCAAACCCGCGGCCACCATCGTAGCCAGTCCCAATCCGATTCTTGCCCACAGGGGAGGCGGAGAAGCGCTCCGGCCCATCGCCTCAAGAGTTATCAATGGCGACAAGACGACCAGTGTGAGCATTCCCATCGCCATCCAGAACGTCGCTCCGTGCGGCGTGGAGTGATCAGTGAGCACGATCCAGCAGAACACTCCGGCGACGACCGCACCCAGCAGCGCCAAGCCGAAGGTGCCCAGGGCTCGACGGAGGAGCACGGCCAACCCGAGGTACGGTATTCCGATCGCCACAAAGCCGATGAAGAGAGGACCCACCGACGGCTGGCTGACCACCAGGGTATTGATAGGCGCTTCTCCTACTTGCTGATGTCTGGCAGGACTCGCGGCAGGTCAGTCGCCAGGGCGTCCGCCACGCGCTTGGCGGTTTCGTCATCCATCCCGTTCTTCCTGGCCAACTCCAACGCCGCCCGCCCCAGCGCCTGGTACAATCGAGCGTCGTCGAGGGTCAAGGCCGAGAGATGCCGCAGGATGGTGTCGGTGTCCCCCCGCGCGACCGGACCGGTGAGCGCGGCACGCGGATCGCCCGCGAGCAGGTTCGTGATGGTGCCCCGCACCAGCGGCGACAGGGCCGCCCACGCGTCCTCATCCGAGAGCCCGGCGTGGCGCACCAGCCGCTGCGCGACGGCTTCCACGACGACGAGGTAGTTCGACGCGAACACCGCGCCCGCGTGGTACAGGATCTTCGCCTTGGCGGTGATCCGGAACGGCTTGAGGCCGACGGCCCGCGCCAGACCCTCGGCGGTCTCCAGGGCCGCGGCGCTGCCCTCCACAGCCGCCCACGCGCCGCGGAAGCGCTCCGGGGCCACCTCGGGGTCACTGATGGTCTGAAGAGGATGCAGGGAGCCCAGGGCGGCGCGGGTCGGGACGAGCGGCGCCAGAGCCTCCTGCCCCAGCACCCCGGAGCAATGGAGCACCGTGTGGCGCGCGCCGATCCCCTTGGTGTCCCACAAGTGCTGGGCCACGGAGCGGATCCGGTCATCCGGGACGGCGAGAATGAGGACGTCCACATCCCCGAGCCAGCCGGCGTCGGGGCCGTCGACGGAGACGGTGAGGGAGAGCGGTGACGGCACCCGGACCGGACGGCGGCTGGTGAGCCGGACCTCGCGGCCGGCGCGGGTCAACGCCAGGCCCAACCCGGCGCCCACCCGGCCCGCCCCGATGATGCCGACCACCTCCG
>DATMOQ010000209.1:0-4103 GCA_035568195.1 Gemmatimonadales bacterium | reverse complement strand
CGCCGAACACCGGCCCGCTGAGGTTCAGCTCCGCCGACGCGGTGACCGCCAGGTAGTTGCGGACATCCAGCGCCTTGAACTGCTCCGCCGAGATGTGCAGGGCCAGGACCGGCGTCGTGAGCTGGTTCAGCCGCACGAAGCCGGTGACCGCGGCGGTGCCCCGATCGCTGTGCGCGGTCAGGGACTGCACCGCGATGGTATCGCCCACCAGGCGGAAGCGCGCCGCCAGCCGGTCGTACCGGACGCCGAGCGACGGGATGGTCGCGCCGGCCGAATCGATGCTGACGCTCCCGTCCAGGCGGGGCGCGTCCCAGGTGCCCCGGATGCCGACATCGGCCGAAAGGAACCCCGTCACCCGCTTCAGGGTCGGCGTGATCGCCTCGAGCACCGATAGGTCCACGGAGTCCGCCACCGCCCGCACCGCGAGGGTGTCGGGAAGCTGCCGGCGAGCCACCGGCTCTAGGGCCAGATCGAGCGGCAGGTGCGCCGACAGATTCAGCACGCGCTGGCCCGACCGCCACACGTGCATGGTGCCGTCGAGGCGCTGATCCTGATACGCCACCGTGCCGTCGACGTACGGCGTGCGGAAGTCTCCGAAGGACGCCGCCGACAATGCAAACGAGCCGGTGTAGGCCGGGCGCGCCCGGGTGCCGGAGACCCCCAGCGTCGCGGTCATCGTCCCGCCGATGCCGGCGGTGTCCCGCTCGAGCAGGGCGTAAATCCCGGCGATGGGCACGCCCACCGCCTGCAGCGTGGCCTGGCCTCGTCCGTCACGGACCAGATCACCCTGACCCGACACCTTCCCCGTCCCTCCCTGCTGGGTGAGGGAGATCGGGCCGACGTGGATGACGGAATCACTGACGGCCAGGTCCACCGGGGCGTCGAGGGTCCACGAGCCGCCCGGGATCTGCACGCCCAGGGTGTCCACACCCACCATCGTCGCACCGCCCGGACGGCGGAGACGCCCGCTGCCGGCGAGAGCCGCGAGATCGCCCAATCCCGCGCGGAGGGTCCAGGTGAGCGAGTCGGCGGTGCCGCGCGCGGACGCCCGCGTCGCCGTCAGCCGTTCCCCGAATCCGCGCGCGGAATCGAATGCGACGTCCGCCGTGAAATGCGGGACGGGCCCGGGGAGCAGCTGGAGGTGCGCCAGCGCGCCGGCGAACCACAAACCACGGGCGCGCAGACGGTCGAACGATCCCCGGAAAGTGGCCGTCAGCGAGTCGAGGGATCCATCGAGGGTCAAGCTGGCGCGGGCGTCTCCGATCAGAGGCGCGACGGTGCCATCGGAGGCACGGGACACCCCTGTGGCCCAGGTGAGCAGGGAGTCGAGCCCGTCCACCGAGTCGGCTTCGATATCCACGATCAGAGACCCGTTCGCGGGGCGGCGCCAGCCGATGTCCCCCAGGCCGGTGATCCGGATCCCCGAGCTGTGCAGGAGGAGGGAGTCGAGATAGACGTGATTGTCAGCGAACCGCGCGCCGATCCACCCGCCGTCGACCGCGGCTCCGGCCACCATGGAAGGATCGATCACCGCCTGGAACCCGCCTTCGGGCGCCCGCCCGGCGGCGGCCTCGATGGTCCCGGTGGCGCGCCCGGCCAGACGCGACGGCGGAGCGCCGGGGAGCCAGTCCTGGGGATCGAAATCACTCCAGGACACCGCGACATCCCGGCTCCCGAACCGGCCGGTGCCGAGCTCGAGGGTGGCGTCCGCCTTGACGTGGCCGCTCCCTGAAATCCCGGTGAGATCTACGTGCGTGGCCAGCGCTTCCGCCGTCCCGGACGCCCGCAGCGTCCCGGCCGCCGAGCCCTGCACCGGCAGCGCGGGGAAGCTGGACCGGAGGCCGTCGAACGACAGCGTGTCGGCGGTGAGGTCCGCGGCCACGCCCAGCGTGTCGGTCCGCGAGTCGAACCCCAGAGAGCCGTGCGCCACCGTGGCCGGACCGGAGCCGTCGTGCTGCCGAAGTGAGCCGGCGAAGTGGACGTTGCGGACCCGTCCGCTGAGCGTGCCCGACGCGTCGAGGGTGCCCTTCAACGGGAGACCCGGGATGGCCTGGCGGGCAGTGCCGAGATCCACCACGGCCGCCTGCACCGTGAACGGGGAGAATCGAAGCCCCAGGGGCGCGCCCGCCCCGACGGTGCCGCTCCCGCGAATGCGGGACACCGGCCACCCCGGCACCAGCGAATCGCGGAACGTCCAGTCGACGTCCATGGCCAGCGCATCGATGTCGCCATCGACGGTGGTGTGTCCGTCCAGGCGCCCCAGGAAGGGCAGCGAGTCGATGAAGGGCTGGGCGAACGAGAGATCGAAGTTCTGGGCGGTCAGGTCGCCGCCGTTGAGCGCCGCAATCCCCACGCCGGCTCGGGAAAGCGCGGTGACGTGCCCGGTGAGCGTGCCGCCGTGATATCGGAGATCGAGGGGATCGAGCCGGATCTCGAGGAGATCGGCGCCGTGGGACCGAACCTGCGCGGCACCGCGGTATACGGCGCCCGCGGGAAATCCGGGGACGATGAAGTGGATGTCCGACAGGGTCACACTGTCGGCGCGCACGGCCAGATCATACAGAACGGGGCCGTGGGGCCAGCGGAAGGTGCCCTTCAGGGTCGCGCGCGTGCCCGGCAATCCGACCACCGGGAAGTTGGCGTCGAGCGAGTCTCCCGCGATGATGGCGCGCCCGGACAGGTGGCGGACCACCACATCGGGATCGCTGACTCGGGTGGCCAGCGAATCGACGTCGATGCGAATGCCCTTCTCCGTGGGGGACGAAATTCGCAGCGCCCGGACCACCGCGTTCACGTGCTCGAAGCGCCGCACGCGGCGGCGGCCGTCGGCGCCCGCGTTCTCGATTTCTGCCGTCGAGTCGGACGGCGCCGGCCTGGCCTGCAGCCGGAGCAGCACCGTCCCGTCGTCGATCCGGAGATTCCGCAGGAGCACCAGGGCGGCGACGCCCGGGGGGCCGTCGTGGTGCTCTCCCAGGTGGAGCAGCTCCTCGATGTCCAGGCGGCCATTCTTGTGCTGGAGGAGATTGACGTACGGGTGATCGAGCGTCACGTCCCGCAGCACCACGCGACCCGCCAGCAGGTCCAGCAGCCGGTACGAGAACCCCACCTGCGGCAGCTCGGCCACCAGCGTGGAATCCGGATCGTAGAGGCGGACCTCGGTGAGCTGGACGTCCGTCAGGACGGTGCCTCGCACTCCGCCGATCTCGATCCGTCCACCCACGGCGGTGGCGGCCGCCGACCGCGCGACGGCGCCGAGCAGGGCCCGCCCCGAGGACGTGTTGACCAGTGCCGAGAGTGTGCCCAGGAAGCAGGCCAGGAGGCCGGCGATGATCCAGAGCAGGACCGCAAGGGAGCGCCGCACTTAGAACGCCTGCCCGACCGCGAACTGGAAGAACAGCCGCTGCCAGAACGTGGAGGGGGTGGGAGGCTGATACTGCTTGCGAAAGACGGTCAGGGAGTCGCCCTGCGCGAGATAGAGGACTCCGGGTTCCCGCCCGTGTCCGTTGTACGCGACGTCGAAACGCACCGGGCCCAACGGCGTGGCGAACCGGAGGCCCGCGCCGGGCGTGAACCGCAGACCCATCACCGGCGCCAGCGTATCTCCCCGATCCCACACCTGGCCCAGGTCCGCGAACAGGGCGAGGCGCATCCGGTCGGGGAGAATCGGCGTCGCGAAGCGGAGCTCGGCGTTGAGGACGAACACGGCGTTGCCGCCGATGGGCGCCGCCGTGACGTTCCGGTACACGGTGTCCCCATGCACCACATCGTAGGCCGCGGTATCGATGACATATCCGGTGGGCCCCAGCTCGTTCCGGCCGTACCCGCGCACCGAGTTCGGTCCGCCGGCGTAGAAACGCTGCTCCGGCGGCACGAACTTGGCGCTCTGCCCCGACAGCGTGATCTTCTGCGGCAGGATCACACCCCCACGCACCCGCCAGGCGAAGACTGCGCTCCGCCCCAGCGGGTAGTACTGGGAGTACTCCAGCTCACCCCGGTTGAATTCATAGAACGGGTCCGAGCCGACGAGGCGCGACGCGTGGGTGACGTTGAGCGTGAACTGGCTCCCCTGGCTCGGATCGAGCACCGAGTTCACGTCCGAACGG
>DATMOQ010000208.1:0-6444 GCA_035568195.1 Gemmatimonadales bacterium | reverse complement strand
TTTCATCCCGGTGGATACGACCCGGTGCCCTGAGGCACCCGGATCGAAGGAATCTCTGTGGACCGACGCGTATTTCTGGCCCTGGTGCTCTTTGCGCTCGTCATCATCGTGCCGAGTCTCATCTGGCCGTCCAAGCCCCCGGCCAGACGGCTCGACGGCCAGACGGACAGTTTGTCCCGCCCCGTGGCCGGACTCGATTCGACATCCGCGGATTCCCAGCGAACCGGTGCCCCCACCAAGACACTAGCCGCCCAACCGCCTACCCGTCTGGTCGCCGCCGACACCGTCTGGGTGACCACGCCCCTCTTTCGGCTGGGATTCAGCACGCGCGGCGGGACCGTCGTGTCCGCCAGGCTCTTTCAGTACCGGTCGTTCGCCACTGGCGACACCGGACGGGCCGCCGAGCTCGTGCCCACCGGTCGCCCCTTCCTGGCCCAGCGCGTGGCGGTGGGGGCGGACACGCTGAACTTCACCGACCTGTCGTTTACGCCGTCGGCGCAGGTACTGAGCGTGGCGGGAGAGCCGGCGACGCTCACCCTCACCGCCAACCGCGGCTCCTCGACAGTCACGCTCGGCTACACGTTCCGCCCCGATGCCTACCAGATCGATGTGGCGGGGCGGGTGACCGGGCTGGGGGCCGGGGGCGCCCAGGTCCTGGTGGGCCTCGGCGACGGCCTGCGAAATACCGAAGCCGATTCGGTCGCGTCGTTCCGGGACTACGGTGTGGTGACCAAGTCCGCGAAGACCGAGCTGCGGCGGTTCGGGTCCATCAACGAAGGCGACCGTGTGGTGCTGGACGGCCCCTTCGAGTGGGCCGGAGTGAAGTCCAAGTACTTCCTGCTGGGTGCCCTCGCCATTCAGGCCGGCCAGCCGCAGTTCGCGGGCGTCGTGGCGCTGGGAGGCCCGCGACCGGACAGCGCCAAGGGGTTCTTCGGCGGTAAGTCCGGCCTGGCTACGCAGACCTCAGTAGCCGTGACCCTGCCCACGCCCCCCGCGGGCGACTTCCGCTTCACCGTCTATCTGGGGCCGCTGGAGCACCGGCGGCTGGCGGCGATGGGTCATGAGCTGGATGATGCCAACCCCTACGGGTGGGCCCTCTTCCGGCCCATCATCCGGGGCGTGGCGATTGTGGTCACCGACGTGCTGCTGTGGGTGCACGAGCATTTCAATCTGGCCTACGGCTGGCTCCTGATCCTCTTTGGCGTAGTGATCCGGCTCCTGCTCTGGCCGCTGAACCAGCGCGCGATGGCCTCGCAGATGCGGATGCAGGCGGTGGCGCCGCTGCTCAAGGAAGTCCAGACCAAGTACAAGAACGACCCCGAGCGGCAGCAGAAAGAGACGCTCAAGATCTACAAGGAGCACCAGGTCAATCCGCTCGGCGGGTGCCTGCCGATGCTGATTCCATGGCCCGTGCTCCTGGCCCTGTACTTCGTCTTCCAGTACACGATCGAGCTGCGGGGCGCCTCGTTCCTCTGGCTCCCGGACCTGTCGCGCTTCGACCCCTACTTCGCCCTGCCGGTGCTCTTGGGGCTCTCGATGTTCGTGCTGTCGAAGGTGGGGCAGAAGGGACTGCCGCCCAACCCCCAGACCGCGACGATGCTGTACATGATGCCGGCGATGATGACGTTCATCTTCCTGCGGCTCTCGTCCGGGCTGAATCTTTACTACCTGGTGTCCAACCTCTGCAGCATTCCGCAGCAGTGGCTGATCGCAAAGCGCCGTCTGGCGGAGCAGGGGAAACGCGCCGGGAGTACGTGACCCGCGTCGACTGATGCTGTCCGATCCGATCGTCGCGCTGGCCACACCGCCGGGACGATCGGCGGTGGCCCTGCTCCGGCTCTCCGGCCGGGGTGCCTTCGGGGTCGCCGAGCAGTGCCTCACGCCGTGGCGTCCCGATCCGCCGCGCGTCGTGTTCCGCGCGCGGTTGGCCCTCCCGGGCGGAGCCGCCGTGGATGAGGTCCTCGCCGTCAGTTTTCCCGCTCCCCACTCCTACACAGGCGAAGACCTGGTCGAGATCGCGACCCACGGAGGGCTGCTCGCGCCCGCGGAGGCGATGGCGGCGCTCGTAGCCGCCGGCGCGCGTCCCGCCGAGGCGGGGGAGTTCACGCGGCGGGCGGTGCTGAACGGGAAGATGGATCTCCTGCAGGCCGAGGCGACGGCGGACCTGATCGACGCGAGCGCGCCGGCGCAGCGGCGGCGGGCCCTCGCGCAGCTTGATCAGGGACTCTCCCGGCGGCTGGAGTCGTTGCGCGGCGCGATCCTGGACCTGGAGGGCCTCACCGCCTACGAGATCGACTTCCCGGAGGAGGATGATGGACCGGTGGCTCCGGATCGCGTGGTGAGGGCCTGGGAGGGCACCAGGGCCAGCGTGGTCGAGCTCCTGGGCACCGCGAGCGAGGGAGAGCGACTCCGGGAAGGGGCGCTGCTGGTGATCGCGGGGCCGCCGAACGCCGGCAAGTCGACGCTGTTCAACGCGCTGCTGGGCGCCGAGCGCGCGATCGTCACCGAGGTGCCCGGGACCACGCGGGATGCCATCGAGGCTCCGGCCGTGATCGCGGGATTCCCGTTCCGGCTGATCGACACCGCCGGGCTTCGGGACACGGACGACCGGATCGAGAAGCTGGGGATCGAGGTGAGTTGGAGATACCTCGGCGCGGCAGACCTGGTTCTGTACTGTGATGAGGGAGCGGGGAGCCCTGAAGGACAAGTCGGGGAGCGGTCGCAGTCGCTGCAAGGGGAACTCACCGCGCCCGTTGTGGCTGTGCGGACGAAGTGCGATCTGACACCCAGCGCTGACCTCACCGGCCGTCTGGCCGTCTCCGCTGTCACCGGCGCCGGCTTGGCCGAGTTGAAGCAGGAGCTCGCTCGGGTCGCGTTCAGCAAGTTGGTGTCGATGGGAGACATCGAGCCGGTGGTGACGCGGGCCCGGCATCGTCAGGCGCTGGAGACGGCGCTCAGGGAGCTGGACCTGTTCAATCAGGCACGACAAGACGGGGTCGAAGCGGTGGCGGCGGCCACCCACCTGCGGGCGGCGACGGGCGCGCTGGATTCGCTGATCGGCGCAGTAACCCCCGAGGACGTGCTGGATCGGGTATTCTCGAACTTCTGCGTTGGGAAGTAGCGACCGTCACCAAGACTGGGGGTGGAGTATGACCAGGAGCGTCGTTGGAATCAGCATCGCAGTTCTGCTGCCGGCCTCGCTGTGGGCTCAGGGCACTGCCAGCCCGTACCCGACCATGGCGCCCATCGAGCAGTATCGGATGGACCGGCCCGCGGAGATCGCGCTCGCCAAGAGCGCGGCGCCCGCCTCCATCTCCGACAGCGCGGAGATCCTGGTTCTGGGAGTGTCGGGTTACGAAACCGCGGTCAAAGGGAAGAACGGGTTCGTATGCGCCGTCGGACGGGGATGGGCCAACGACTTCGGAAGCCCGGACTTCTGGAATCCGAAAAGCCGGTCACCGGTCTGCGCCAACGCTGCCGCGGCGCGTTCGTACCTCCCCTACTACCTCACCCGGACCAAATGGGTGCTCGCCGGGATGTCGGAAGCCAGGATGAAGGCCGCGACGGCGCCCGTCAAACCGGAACTTGGCGCGATGGTCTACATGCTGTCGAAGGACGGGTATCTCGGGGACAACGTGAAGGGTCCCTGGCATCCGCACCTGATGTTCGTGTACGCCCGCACCCCGGACGCTGCCTGGGGTGCGAACGTCGCCGGCTCTCCCGT
This sequence comes from Gemmatimonadales bacterium, assembly GCA_035568195.1. GTDB lineage: Bacteria > Gemmatimonadota > Gemmatimonadetes > Gemmatimonadales > GWC2-71-9 > 40CM-2-70-7. The sequence continues at coordinate 2,720 of DATMOQ010000208.1, read as the reverse complement.
GGAGGAGTACGACGCTCCAAACGCGCTCGTCACCCTGTTCCTGGTTCAGGTGAAACACTGGTCTGACGGCAGCGCGGATTCAGCTCCCTGACACGAACTTCTTCGGCGTCCCCCGGAAGGCACTCCCTGACGGGGGACGCCACAGGGCGCACTGCTCGAACAGCTTCGCCAGCTCGAAGTCCTTGTCCGTAATGCCGCCCGCGCTGTGAGTGTTGAGCGCGACCTCCACGCTTCCCCAATGCACGCCAAGATCCGGATGATGATCCGCCACTTCAGCGTAGAACCCGATGGCGTTCACGAGCATCAGCGTCGTGGGCCAGCCGTCGGTCTTGTACTGACGGCGAATGGCGCCCGACTCGTAACGCCAGCCAGGAAGAGCTTTCAGCTGGTTGGCGATCTGGGACTCGGTGAGTGCGGTTTCTTTCGACATTGATCCCCCTACAGGGTCATGCGGTAGGTGGCCGACTGCCCGAAGTTCTCTTCGACCTCGAGCTCGAGGGCCGTGACGGTCTTCGCCCCCGCTTCCACCAGCTCTTGGGCCAGCCGCTGCGCCAGGAGGGTGGCCAGCATCTCCACCGTGGTGTTCGGGATGGGCAGGAGCACGCAATCGCGCTCCGGGAAGACGTATCTCGGCTTGTTCTCGTACGCGACCTGCACCGACCCGTCGCGGGTCGCGACCTGAAGCCGCGGATTCTCGAGGGGCAGGAGGACCTTGTGATCGAGCTCGGCGGTGAGCTTGCGCATGATCTTCTTCACGGCCGAGAAGTCGACCACATACCAGCTTTCCGGATCGAGCTCGCCGTCCAACAGCACGGCCGCCCGGTAGTTATGGCCGTGCAGGGTCTCGCAACGATGTCCCGCGAACGTGATGAAGTGAGCCGCCGCGAAGACCAGGTCCTCTTTGGCGACGCTGATGCGGTAGGTGCCTGATTCACTCATGACCTAATTATGGCTCGGGTGGCGCCTCCTGTCCTGTGGCGACCCGCCACACCTCGTCGGCCAGCCACTCCAGGCGCTGCTGGGCATAATCGAGCTCTTCGGGGGTCATCTCCCTGGCGCGCCGGGCGATCTCCCGGGTGTGACCGATCAGCTCGTCCAGGACCTCGCGGAGAGGCCGGTTGCTCCGGCGCTCCTGAGTCGCCCGCTTGGCGGTCACGCGGTCTGCGCCCCCAGAGAGCGCTCCTCGGCCACCCGGAACTCGACGCCGCTCGCCCGCACCGCCGACGCGATCCCCGCCTCTCCCACGTAGGCCTCCACCATTCTGGCTCCCAGATAATAGCCCGAGCGCTCCGGCAGCACCTTGCCGCTCACGAGACGCGCCGTGGGACTCATCCCTCCGGACAGATACCGGAGCCGGAGACCCAGCCCGGTGGCGTCGAGCTCCGACGCCGAGGCCCGGCGCAGGAAGGCGTCCAACTCCCGGAGCCGGCGGTACTGCCGCCGGGTGTACCCGAAGTACTGCCAGGGCTCGAATCCCGGCGTCACCGCCTGGGAGGCCGCCACCGCCACGCCCTCGTTGACGAGCAGCTCGTGCAGAGTCGCTCGGCTTCCCGTGTCCCAATAGTCGTACGTCCCGCCGACTTCGGCGACCAGGCGCCTGATGCCCGCCCGGCTGGTGGGGGAGGTGTACCGGACGGCGTGAGCCACTTCGTGCGCGATCCAGAGGGGCAAGAGATGCGGGGCGAGCCCCAGCCCCGACGTCTGGGGATTGGCACGCCCCGTGAAGTGCTCGAGGCAGACGAAGGCGATGCCCCGTCCCCCCACCACCAGCTCGCCGGCATTGGCGGCGCCCACCCCGACCGTGAGGTACAGATCCACGGGGCAGTCGGACTCGAGGGTCTCCAGGCTCCGCCGCAGCGCGTCCTCGGCGATCTGCACCACGTCGACGTCCTGGAGCAGCCGCAGCAAGTCGGCCCGGTCGGCGCGCAACACGCTGAGGATGACGTCGTCGGCCGGCTTGGAGTCGGGATCCAGGACGTAATTCATCCAGTAGCTGCGGAGGATGGGACGATGGCGATCGAGGTACTCGTGGTAGGCGCCCCGGGGATCGGGCGCGGCGACGGCGGCGAGAAAGTCGGGGACGAGATTTACGAGCATTAGGGGCGCGCGCTGAGCCGCCCCAATTTGGGAACTGCCGTTCAGGGAGACAAGAGACGACTACTCGACGGTCACCGTCAACGCCACGGTCTCCGACTTGACATTCCGCTGAAGGTCGGTCACCACGAGCGTCACGCGATAGCGCCCGGGAGGCAGGCGGCCCGGCTCGATCACGAGCCGCTCCGGTACCACGGGCCCGGCGGGCACGCTGCGGTTGAACTCGAACACCACGGGTTGATCCCTGCCGAGCAGGCGCGCGGCGAGTCCCCGCTCGGGAGCGAAGGTGTACCGCGCCGTGTAGTCCAAGGCGCCACTCCGGTCCCGGGCCAATCCGTATACCTCGGTATATGCCGCAAGCGCATGGACCGCGGAGTACTGGAGGTCCGCGGGCATTCCCGAAAGCATGGTCTCGCGGTCCGTGACCGAATCCTCCGGGGTGAGCAACAGGCTCGAGAGTCCGAGCTGAACCACCGAGTACGCGGGCACTCTCACGTTCGCCCGGTCACGGCCGAGCACGCCCGCCGAATCGACGTCGAACCCTCGCTCGTACGCACCCGGCGGCACCGTCAGACGCAGGAGCCCCGGTCCGCGGGCGCGCACCGCGATCTCTCCGTCTCCGCTCC
>DATMOQ010000207.1:0-9587 GCA_035568195.1 Gemmatimonadales bacterium | reverse complement strand
CGGGCGTCAAGAATCACATCGAAAAGGTGCTGGGCCTCAGCTAGACCCGCTTCAGCTTCCAGCTGCCACGGCGGAACAGGAGCACGGAGGCCACCGCGAGGACCGAGAACGCGACGGGGATCGCGACGAATACCCCCGATGGTCCCCAGCCCAGGACGCGGGACAGCACGTAGGCCAGCGGCACCTCACACGCCCAGAAACAGGCGAGGTTGAGGAACGTGGGAGTCCAGGTGGCTCCCGCGCCGTTGAACGACTGCGTCACCACCATGCCGTAGGCGTAGAACAGGAACCCGGCGCTCACCCACCGGAGGCACTCGATCCCCACGACCGCGACCGCCGGGTCGTGCGTGAAGACTCCGATGATGGGCCCGGCGGCGATGATGAACACCGCGCCCACTAACCCCAGGAACACCAGGTTGTAGAGTCCCGCCCGCCACACCGCCCGCTCCGCACGGTCGGGATTTCCGGCCCCCAGTCCCTGCCCCACCAGCGTCGCCGCGGCGTTGGCCATCCCCCACGAGGGCAGGAGCGCGAGCAGGATGATCCGGATGCCGATCAGGTACCCCGCCAGCACGTCGCTCCCGAAGCTCGCCAGAATGCGGATCAAGCCGATCCAGCTCGCGGTGCCGATGAACACCTGAATGGTGCCCGAGAACGACAGCACGAGCAGCTTCCACATCACGGCGGGACGGAGCTGCAGATCGCTTCGGCGCACCACGACGCGCGCATCGCGGCGGAGGAGGCGATAGAGCTGGTACAGCACGCCCGTTCCGCGTCCGATGTTGGTCGCGATCGCGGCCCCGGTGACGCCCAGCCGCGGGAAGGGTCCCACCCCGAAGATCAGGCAGGGGCCGAGCAGGATGTTGATCCCGTTGGCGAGCCAGAGCGTGCGCATGGCGATGGCCGCGTCGCCCGCGCCCCGGAAGGTGGCGTTGATGAGGAAGAGCAGGAGAATGGTCACGTTCCCGCCCAGCATCACCCGCGTGTACGACACGTGCGCGAGGACGTCGGGCCCCGCGCCCATCACGGTGAGCAACCGGGCCGCCAGCGGCACCCCGGCCAGGGCGATCCCCAAGGACATGACGATGCCCAACCCGATCCCCTGCACCGCGGCCTCGGCGGCACCGGCGGGATTCTTTTCGCCGATGCGTCGCGCGACCATGGCGGTGACGCCGATGGAGAGGCCCATGGCCGCGGTATAGATGAGGGCGAGCACGGACTCCGTGATCCCCACGGTGGCGACGGCATCGGGTCCCAGCCGGGAGACCCAGAACACATCGGCCACGGCGAAGATGGACTCCATGACCATCTCCAGGACCATCGGGATGGCGAGGAGGAGAATGGCGCGGCCCACGGGGCCCGCGGTGTAGTCCTGGTGGGACCCCCGGAGGGCTTCGCGAATGGTGGCCCACCAGCCGCCGGGCTGGTGGGTCGGTTGGTCCGTCGTCGATTCGATCACGGCTTCCGACACGTGATGCTCCACAAAGTTGAGTGTTTTCGGGCCTGGAACGTCAATCGCCCCACCCGGCCGGCGGCACAGGTGGGGCGATCGGCACGCGAACGGGCTCGCGCTGCGACGTTACCTGTGACGCTCTCCTGTCCGCGCGCCGTCGGGCGCCGATCGCACGTCGGCGACCGGGGTGGCGGGGGCGGTGGTGGTCAGGAACAGCTTCACAGGCATTCTCCGTTGGGGCCGTGTCAATCGCGGCCGATGAGACAACCTAAATGCACGAGGGGCTTCGGTCAACATTCCGCGACGTCACGAAGCCGTCAACGCTCAGTTCAGAACGCCAGCTCGAGGCCCACGCGGATGGTGCGCTGCGGTCCGTAGAAGCGCCAGGCGCCGTAGAGCATGTTGTAGTACGCCGTGAAGGCCTTGGTCTGTTCGGCCTGGGTGAAGGTCCCGTCGCCGTTGCCGAAGCGGGCTTCGGCCCGCTGCAGCATGACGCAGTCGAGGGGACCCGTCGATCCCTGCCACCCGGCGCAGTTCGAGAGGATGACCGAGCCATTGGGCCCGAGAGCGCCGTTGGATGCCGCTTCATTCTGGAGGATGGGATACTGCCCCGACAGGGTGACAGTCTCGAACAGCGAATTGCTCGTGTTGCTCGTCTCCGCGTACAACGCATCCACGTTCTTGAAGTTAAAGAGATTCCGGAAATCGGCGAACACCGTCCAGTCGAGGCCGTTCAGATGCACGCCCTTGGTCAGGCGCAGGTCCAGATACTTGGTCCAGGGGAGCCGCTCGCTATTGATATCACCGGTGGCCATCGCGCCGGCAGGAATGGCCCCGCCGGGCGCGACTTCGCCGAATCCCTGGTTGAGGAGCGGCGTGTATGGTAGTCCGGATACTGCCTGGAATTGCGCCACCACAGCGGCCTCCCGGAGGAGCCCCTTCCAGCCCCCGATCCACGATGCCGGCGCGACGGCCTGGACCGAGGCGGTGATCTGCTGCTCTGTCGTGCTGCTCCCGACAAAGACCTGGGCACTAGGTGCGTTGAACCCCGTCACCTGGATGCCGTAGGTTGCTTCCGCTATCAAGCCCGATACCATCTCGCGGTGGGCCCCGATGTCGATGCCCCAGATGTGGGACTGTATCTGCTGGAGCACGTCGAACGAGAGCGACCGTCCCGGGTTGGTGGGGTCGTCGAACGACTGGATAAGGCCCACGTATGTGGGGATGTTGAAGCGGTAGTACGCGGACGCGTCCAGCGCGGTGGTGGCCGTGACCTCTCGACGGACACCCCCCTCCAGAAGCCAGGCCTGTCCAATGGTCACGTCACGGCCATAGGGTCCGTTCGGGCTCGAGAAGGAGAGGTCTTGATTTGCGCCTTGCGCGACCAGCCCTACTGCCGGCGCAACCAGGGCAGCCGCGGCGGCCAGGTGGACCGTGGTCCGGTCATCCAGAGGCAGGCCGAACCGAATCCGTGGCGACAAGGCCTCCTGATTCCGCGTGTGCACGAAGACTCGCGACACGGAGTTGTTATACGCCGTATCGCTCGTGCCCGCCGCGAGGCTCCAGGCCGGATCATTCACCACGAAGCCCGGGGTGCGAGGAAGGTCGACTCCCGGGTTCACGCGATCGTACCGCAGCCCGGCCTCGAGGGTCGCCGACCCCAATGCCATGAGGTCGCCGGCAAAAAACCCGAGCCGGCGTGGCGCCGCAGTCCACGCGTCCAGACCGAGCTCGTCGATGAGCGACGATGTGCTGTAGGAGGTGACCTCTGAGCCGCCGGCGTCGATTCCCGCGGTCACCTGGTGACGGCTCGACGGCCGCCACGTCGCCTGCCAGCGCCCCGACCATTGACGCTCGGACCCCATAGTGATCGGCGCGTCCACGCCGCCGTTGATGAATCCCCCGGTCAACGCGAACGGATTGAGGCGACCGACAGCATAGTCGCCGAGATTGGACATGCCCTGATAGGGTACGCGCAGGCCGGACTGTGATCGGACGTTGCGAATCACCTGGTCCGACACGGGCAACGGAAAGCCCCCCAGCGCCGCGAACTGCAGCGTACCAAGCTCGATCCCCAGGGACGGATTCCGGGTGTCCTGCTCGCTCCCGGGTGTGAGGGGCCCCGCAATGGAGAGGTCGGTCCCCAGCGACATCACGGCACTCAGATCGACGGAGGGGGTCAGCCGGTGCCGCCAGTTGAGCACCGCCAGCCGCGTCGACTCGTGCCCGCCCGCGAACAACGACGGGTCGGTGAGGGTGACACCCGGAAACGCCCGCTGCTCCAGCCCCGAGGCCAGGCCCGTCACTGACAAGCTGGAGCCCTCGGCGTACGCCCACTGCAACCTGCCCTGAAACTGCAGCGAGGTCGTCCAGTCCATCGGCAGCGAGATGCCCTGACAATCGGCGCCGTTGGCCGCCGCATCACATTGCCCGCTCCACTGCACGAATTTGGGAATCGAAAAGGACTGGGTGCCCCCACCCGATAATGGCAGGAGGACGGTAGTGTCGAGGCCGCCCATCACGAACGTCGGCACGTCCTGCGCGCCGGCGCCCCGATACTCCGACGCTTGGCCCTGCACCATGCCCGAAGCGAAGAACGTGAGTCCCCGGACCGCCGAGAGTGGTCCCGAGACCTGTCCGGCGAACCGGTTGTAGCCCACGCTGGTGGGTGAACCGAACGGCGCATCAGTATGCGCGCTCCAGTGCGTCGCGAATCGTTGACCACCGGCCGGCGTGACATACGACACCACGCCGTCCGTCACGTCTCCCAGCTCGACGCCGGGGATGCCGGTGATCACGTCCACGGAGGAGATCCCGTTCAGGGCCGGGAGGATGAGCGGCGCTCCATCGACTGCGGATCGCAGCGGCGCGCCATCCAGATACGTGGCCGCAGTGCCGAAGCCCCCTCCACGAATCGAGAAGGACGCGACGGGCAGAAGGCCGACGTCCCCCCCGCGGAGGAACACGCCCGGGATGTGCGCGAACGCGGAGGCGGGATCATCGATGGGAAGACTGTCGAGCCGTGCCCCGGTGATCCGACCGCCCGACGTCAGGGGAAGCGGGCGCGCGGTGGAGTCTCGCCGAGTGGAGTCCGGAGTCTGAGCGACGAGAAGCGCGGGAACTGCACACAGCAGGGCGATCCGTACCAGGGTTGAATGCATCGGGAGTCCCTTGGAGAGCGAGTCGCAGCGGAGACGGAGGTCGCGCCGAAAAGTGCACAAACTATGTACCGGGAAGCAACTACAGGCGCGTCAGTCCCAGTCCGAAACGGAAGGTGCGGGTCTGGTAGGCGGACAGCTGCCACGTGAAGTACGCGGCAAGATCGAAGGGCGACAGGAAGGGCGTGAGATTCCCCACGCCGAAGCCCGCCTCGGTGTAGACCTTGGGCGCGGTCAGGAGCAGGGAGTCGCCGGGGTTCCCGGGATGATCGATGAAGTCGCTCCAGAACGCCCCGACGTGGATGCTCATCGTGAACGGGAGCGACCGGACGCCCGGAATGTGGCTCTTGGCGAACAGCAGCCGGTCGAAGTCGTGATTCGCCGTGATCATCGCGGCACGGGTGCCGGAAAAATTGTTGCCGTTCAGCGTATTGAACCCGTTCGGCTGGTAGGTATAGAGCTCCCGGCCGAAGTCCACCGTGAAATACCGCTGGGGCGGCACCCAGCCGGTGGCGATCCCGCCCACCGCGGTAATGGAGGTGACGCCGATGTTCAGCGTGCGCTGAATGCGCTCCACGCGGAGGACGTACCGGCGATAGGAGAAGTCGCCGGGGAAGAGATCGGGCGCGGCCACCTCGACCGACGCCGTCACGCGAGTCTGCACCAGCTGGCGCAGGCGGTAATCCCGTCCCTTCGACTTGAGCAGCGGGCGGGAGTCGTAGACCAGCGTGGCGCCGAGTGAGCGCAGACGCCCGTCTTCGATAGCGTCATTCGGGCGGAGCGCCCGCGCCCCCGGCACCAGGGCGTAGTCCGTGGTCACCGGAAGGCTCGACTGTGTCGCGTCGACGAATGCCAGTTCGAGGCGCGTGCCCTTGAAAACCTTGCCGGACACGAACGCCCGCACGCCCCGCTCGCGGTAGTAGTCGAGTGGATCGATCCGGGAGAGCAGCGCGCGGAACGTCGGGTTGTAGTCTCCCGAAACCAGGGCCGGCCGGTGCTGAGTCTGGTCGTACGCGCCGATCCCGATCCAGACCTGCCGGTCCCCCCACACCATCCGGTTCACGCCCACGTTCCCCTGCCACCGCTCCGCCCCGAATCCGTATCCGGCCCGCGTGCCCACCACCCAGCTCGGCCCGATGCTCCAATCCCCGCCGGCCCCCACATACGCGCCGTCCACGCGGTTGAAGTGGAAGAACGTCGGATTCGCGGCGAGGAACACCGCGGTCCCCAATCCCGTGGCCACGCGATGCCCCACGGACGCCGGCGCCGTCGCGATCGAATCGATCCGCGTCCACGCCTCCCGCTCGGCGGGAGTCAGGGGGATGGCCTCCGACCACGCCGAGCTGTCCGTCTTGTCGGCGCTGTCGGCGACCACCACGCGGTACTCGCCCATGCCCGAAGGCCGGTGGCCCTGGTCGAACGCAAACCCGCTGATGGCGGCGACGTGCTCGAAACCGAGGTGGGACGGAATGCCGGGGATGGGCACGGCCAGGTGAATGTCGCCGGTCAGGCGGATCTCCGTCGGCATCCAGCGCCCGCCGCCCTGATCCGCCAGCAGCTGGTGATAGCGGAGATTGCTGACGAAGGTGAACCGGACCGCGCGGTTGGCGCCGACGTCGACGCTCCGGACCTCGTAAGTCGAATCGGCGACCGTCAGCACGCCCACGAAGAGCGGTGACGCCTCGGTGCGCGGGATGATCGCGATCGTGAAGACGCGCCCCCCGCCTTCCGCCACGGTGGTATCGAGCATCCGGTAGTCGTAATGGGACAGCGCGTCGTCCGCGATGGGCGAAACGATGGAATACTTGCGGAGATCGATCCGGTCCCGGGCGAAATTCACGATCTCCCCGACCGACACGAGATTCTGATCGGGGTTCAGGTTCCCCGTCTGCCGGCGGGCGACGATGGTCTCTTGATAGTGGTCGGGGCGCTCCCAGTACGCCGTGGTGCGGGATTCGGTCACCACGAGAATCGACGCCGGGGAGTCCGCGGGCACGCCCTGATTGCGCACCACGAATTTCACGTCGGCCCCGTAGCTGTAGTCGTGAATGTGCGAGAGGACGTTCCGCTTGTGCGCGATTACCCGTCGCATCACTTCGATGGCCGGGTCCTCCACCGGGCGGACCGTGATTCCGGCGATGCCCACGGGGATCGGCGCGATGAGCACCACCACGCCGGTGTCCGGCGCGGTGACCGACAGCGTGCGGGGACGGTATCCGATGCGGCGGATCTCGAGGCGCAGGGGACCCGCGGCCACTTGCAGCTCGAACCGGCCTTCGTCGTCGGTGATGACCGACGTGGCCTGACCCGCCACGCGGATGAGCGCCAGTCCGACCGGGTCACCGGACACCGTATCCCGGACGGTGCCCGCCAATGTCACGGGGGGCGTGGTGTCTCCGGGGGAAGGGGCCAGGATGGCGATACGGGCCGCGAGCGTGAGGAGGACGAGCGACGTCACGGGCGAATCATACGTCGGGACCAACCCGGGGTTCCAGCGTTAACTTGATTTCCATCATGCGAACTCATCCCGCGATGCGCCTCGTGACGGTCCTGGCCGCCGCCGCTGCGCTCGCCGACGCGCCGGCGCCCATCATCACTCAGCAGATCAGCGGCACCACCAGCCGCCTCCAGGCCGTCAGTCCCGTCTCGGATCTCGTGGCCTGGGCCAGCGGCACCGGCGGAACCTACGTCCGCACCACCGACGGCGGAGATCACTGGCGCGCCGGGGTGGTGCCGGGCGCGGATTCGCTCGAGTTCCGGGACGTGGCCGCCCTCGATTCCCTCACCGCCTGGCTCCTGGCCGCCGGCCCCGGCGACCGGTCGCGGATCTATCGCACCTCGGACGGCGGGGCCACCTGGACCCGTCAGTTCACGAACACCGACTCGGCCGCCTTCTTCGACTGCTTCTCGTTCTGGGACCCGAAGCACGGGATCGCCGTGAGCGACGGCGTGCGCGGGCATTTCCCTCTCCTGGTGACCGAGGACGGCGGCGCCCACTGGACCCTCCACACGGCCGACGGTCCCGCGGCGGACTCCGGCGAAGGGGCGTTCGCGGCGAGCGGCACGTGCCTCATCACCGGTTCCGGGGGCCACGCATGGATTGGCACCGGCGCGAGCCCCACCGGCGGAGGCCGCGTCCTCTCCACCGCAGACTTCGGAAAGACCTGGACCACGACCACCACGCCCATCCAGCACGGGACCACGAGCACCGGCATCACGTCGCTCGCCTTCCGTGATGCGATGCACGGATTTGCCGGCGGCGGAGATATCGGCGCCCGCGCCAGCCAGACCGTCCGGGTGGCCCGCACCGACGACGGCGGTCGCACTTGGGCCGCCCTGCCGGCACCCGGTTTTCCCGGCGCGGTCTACGGCATCGCGAGCGCGCCGGGCACTGAGGCGCTGGTGGCCGTGGGCCCCGGCGGCGCCGCCTATTCCGCCGACGGCGGGAGCGGCTGGGTGGCCCTCGACTCGTCGAGCTACTGGAGCGCCGGGTTTGCGAGCGCGCGCGCCGGCTGGCTGGTGGGGCCCCGGGGGCGTATCGCGAAAGTGTCCCTGCCCTAAGGCTCCACCCACACTACGCCGTGCGCGAAGCGCGCCACCGGCGTGAGCGAGAGCGCCTGGACCACGGAGTCCGCCGGCGCCATCACGTCGAACGGCACGTCGAAGGCCACCAGGGCGGAAGGACGGCTTTCGAATTTGGCCCGGAACGCGCGCACGGAATCGGGATCCAGCGTATCGGGGAGCAGTCGGGACGGACGGCCGGTGAGGTACCAGATGCCGGCGGGGTCGGTGGAGTAGAGCGCGCGCCCCCGCCCGGGCCCGCGCAGCCAATCCGCGACCGGCGACGTCTGCCATTCGGCGGTTTCGTAGTTCAGACCCCAGCGGCGGGCGTTCCCGACGACGCGCGCGTCCCGCACCACAGCCAGCGCGCACCAGCCGATCACCAGGGCGACCGGCACGGCGCGGCGCCGTCGTTCCCGCCAGTGGATTCCAAGAGCCGCCGCCGTGGCGAGGCTCAGAATGAAGAACAACGGCAAGAGAATCCGACTGTCGAACGGCACGTCGGGGATCACATACAGGCGCGCGAATCCCACGGTTCCGCAATACAGCACCGCCAGCAGCGCGCTGACTCCGAACAGCCGGCGGACCTCGTCGCCGGCAATTCGAAAGGCGACTCCCCCGGCCACCACCAGCAGCAAGAGGAGCGCGATGCCCGCCACTAGGGCCGGGACTCCCGTGCCTCCCGGCACCAGCCAGCTCAGGCCGGTGCTCCACCCCTCGCGCAGTGCCTGGAGCACTCCGCCATACGCACTCGAGCTGAGGCCGCCGCCCGGATCGATGCCCGCCACCCGCCAGTAGAGATGAAGGGCCGCGCCGGGAAGAGCCGCCGCCGCTCCACGTCCGATCCGCTGCCGCCACGACCCGGGCTGAAGCGCGCTCCAAATCGCGACACCCGCAACCAGAAAAGCCCCCGCATACCGCACCAGATTCCCCGCACCCGCCAGGAGCCCCGCGACCAGCGGTCGACTAGGGCGTCGAACCATTTCCGCCATGGCACTGACGAGGACAAGCAGGAAGAGCGGTTCCGAGAGGACCAGCAGGGACACGTCCGTGAGCGCCGGCAAGAGCAGTAGAAGCCCGGCGCCGAGCGCGGCCGCTGCCGTCCCGGCCACTGCGTCGAGGAGGGCCGACGCGAGTCCTACCGCAGCCCCGGCGCTCAGCGCCTCCACCCAGCGGGCGGCCTGTGGAGGGGCGGCGCCGAGCGCGATCGGAACGGCGAGCACGAGAGAAAAGCCGGCGGGATAGTCGGCGAGGGGAGACGTGCTGTCGGGGGCGTTCCAGGCAGCGAACGGCTCGCGCAGCGATCCAGTCCGCACCAGGGACTGCGCCGCCGCGAGGTACGACATGCCGTCCGGCGTCAGACCGGGACCGCGCGGAGCGGTGGCGAGAAGCACGCCAAGGGTGGTGAGGGCCCC
>DATMOQ010000206.1:0-19804 GCA_035568195.1 Gemmatimonadales bacterium | reverse complement strand
GCGGATTCGTTCACGCACGTGGGCCAGATCTCGATGTTGCGACGGCTCGCGAGCGCCCCGGTGAAGGGCGAGAACTACGTGAAGGCGGACATCGCAGCCGGGCGGGTGAGCCAGATTCAGACCGCCCCGAACGGGGAGTTCTAGATCGTCCAGGACTCGTGCGGCTCCCCGGGCTCGCTGGCGGGGTACCTGTGGGGACGGCATTTTCTCCCGTCAGCTTCAGTGTTTCAGGATGCTACCACCATTTCCGGAGGTTCCATGTCCGCAATGCCCCGCCGTCTCGTGATGCGCCTGCTCGTCGTCGCGCTCCCGCTGGCGCTCGTCGCCACGGCCGCATTCAAGGTCGGTGAGTACGTTCAGGGTCAGCCCCATATGGAGGCCGCGATGACGGCCCTCGTCAGCGCGAAGGCGCATCTCAAGGAAGCGGCTGACGACAAGGGTGGCCATCGGGTCGCGGCGATGAAGGCCGTCGACCAGGCGATCGAGCACGTACAGGCCGGCATCGACTACGCGAAGGCCAACCACTAGCCCGCATGCTCCTCGTCCTCGATAACTACGACTCCTTCACCTACAACCTGGTTCAGTATTTCGGGGAGCTGGGGGCGGAGCCCGTGGTGTACCGCAACGACGCGCTGTCGGTCGAGGACGTGATCCGGCTTAAGCCGTCGGCCCTGGTGATTTCGCCGGGGCCCGGCACGCCGGCGCAGGCGGGTATCGCGGTGCCCCTCATCCGGGCGCTGGCCGGGGAGATCCCGATCCTGGGCGTGTGTCTCGGGCATCAGGCGATCGGCGAAGCGTTCGGCGGCAAGGTGCTTCGTGCCGATCGCCTGATGCACGGGAAGACCTGTCAGGTGGTTCACGACGACGACGAATTGTTCGAGGGCGTCCCTTCGCCCGTGACGGCGATGCGCTACCACTCCCTGGTGGTGGGGCACGAGGGGCTGCCGCGCGATCTTGTGGTGACCGCCTGGAGCGCGGACCGGCCCCGCGCCGAAGAAATCATGGCTATGAAGCACCGGCAGTTCCCCGTATATGGGGTTCAATTCCACCCGGAATCGGTAGGCACGGAATTCGGTAAGCTCTTGTTGGGTAACTTTTTGAAGGTGGCCCAGGCGGTGGCCTAGACGCCACGGCACGACTCTTGTATCTTGCCCTGTGCCGCTGCTCGGTGTGATTCCCGCTCGGCTGGGCTCCAGCCGCCTACCGAAGAAGCCCCTCCTGCCTCTGGCAGGTGACCCCCTCATCCTCTGGGTTGTGCGACGTGTCGCCGAGCTCGATCTCTGCGACCGCTTGGTCGTTGCCACCGACGCCCGGGAGATTTCGGCCGTGGTGGAGCGGGCCGGGTTCGAGGCGGTAATGACTTCGGCGACCCACGAGAGCGGCACAGAGCGAATTGCGGAAGTCATTGGTAAACAAGAGTTTAAGTCATTCGACCTCATCCTGAATGTACAGGGGGATGAGCCGCTCGTATCCCCCCACGCCATCACCGGAACGGTCAAACGCCTCGCGGCCGGCGACCCGATCGGGACCGCGGCCGGCTCACTCGATCCCTCCCTGGTAGCCGACCCCAGCCGGGTGAAGGTGGTGGTGGGCCCCAACGGACGGGCCGCCTACTTCTCCCGCGCGCCCATCCCTTTCGACCGCGACGGCACCAGCCCGGTGGTCTACCACCAGCACGTGGGGGTTTACGGCTACACCCGTGAGGCGCTCGAGCGATGGGTGCGCCTCGCCCCGGTGCCTGAGGAGCGGTGGGAGCGGCTCGAACAGCTGCGACCCCTGCTGCACGGCATTCCCATCGGCGTCTCTCTGTTCGACGGACCGGCGGCCCCCGGCGTTGATACCGCCGAAGACCTGGCGTACGCGGAACGCGAGTTAACCCGGCACCTGAAAGAGGTGAGTTCGTGAGTTCGACCAAGTACATCTTCGTGACCGGCGGCGTGGTGAGCTCCCTCGGCAAGGGCATCGCGGCCGCCTCATTAGGACGTCTCCTGGTCGAGCGCGGCCTCAAGGTGACCATCCAGAAGTTCGATCCGTACATCAACGTCGATCCGGGCACCATGTCGCCGTTCCAGCACGGCGAGGTGTACGTAACCGACGACGGGGCTGAAACCGACCTGGACCTTGGCCACTACGAGCGATTCATCGACCGGTCGCTCTCGCAGGTCAACAACGTCACCACCGGCCGCATCTACCTCTCCGTGATCACCAAGGAGCGCCGCGGGGAATACCTGGGCTCTACGGTGCAGGTGATTCCGCACATCACGGACGAGATCAAGAGCGCCATCCGGCGGCTGGCACCTGATCACGACGTGGTGATCACCGAAATCGGCGGCACGGTGGGCGACATCGAATCGCTGCCGTTCCTCGAGGCCATCCGGCAGTTCCGCCAGGAAGTGGGGCGCGAGAACACGCTCTTCATTCACCTGACGCTGGTCCCGTTCATCGCGGCCACCGCGGAGCTGAAGACCAAGCCCACCCAGCATTCGGTGCGGGAGCTGATGCAGATCGGAATCCAGCCCGACATCCTGGTGTGCCGCACCGAGCGCCCGTTGTCCGAAGACTTGAAGCGCAAGATCGCGCAGTTCTGCAACGTGGATTTCGGGTGCGTGGTGGAGAGCCCCGACGTCCGCTCGATCTACGAGATCCCCATTCGGCTGCAGGAGCAGGGACTGGACGGGGAGGTCTGCCGCCGGCTCCATCTCGAGACCAAGGAACCCGACCTGCGGTCGTGGGCCGGGATGGTCGACAAAATCCTCAATCCCCCCGCGCGGGTGCGGATCGCCGTGGTGGGGAAGTACACCGAGCTCGCGGACAGCTACAAGAGTATTCATGAAGCGCTGGTGCATGGCGGCATCGCCAACGACGCCGGCGTGAAAATCGAATGGATCGCCTCCGACCGGTTCACCAGCCAGGAAGTGGCGGGCGAGCTGCTCCAGGGATACGACGCCCTGCTGGTGCCGGGCGGGTTCGGGGTCCGCGGCGTGGAGGGCATGCTCGAGGCCATCCGCTGGGCGCGCGAGCACAAGCTCCCGTTCCTCGGGATCTGCCTGGGTCTGCAGACCGCCATCATCGAATACGCCCGTAACGTGGCCAAGCTGGCGAACACCAACTCGAGCGAGTTCGAGCCGGAATGCGAAAACCCGGTGATCGCCCTGATGCGGTCGCAGGAAGGCATTCAGGAAATGGGCGGCACCATGCGGCTGGGCGCGTATCCCTGCCGGCTCCGCAAGGATTCCCGCGCCGCGCAGGTGTACGGCGGGGCCGCGGAAGTGAGCGAGCGGCACCGGCACCGCTACGAGGTCTCGAACGCGTACCGCGACGTGCTGGCCGAGTACGGCATGCGGTGTTCCGGGCTCTCGCCGGATGGATCGCTGGTGGAGATGATCGAGCTTCCCGAGCACCCGTGGTTCGTCGGCTGCCAGTTCCATCCTGAGCTCAAGTCCCGGCCCACCCGCCCGCACCCGCTTTTCGCCGGGTTCGTGGGCGCCGCGCTGGCCCGGCACCGGAGCCAGACGCCCGGGCCGGCGGCGGAGTCTGCCGCCCCCTCGGCACTCGCCGGACGTCAGCCCTAAGGTCATGGCGGCGCATTTCGGAGCGGCCGACGCCCCGTTCCTGATCGCGGGGCCCTGCGTCGTCGAGTCGGACGACCTGAACCTCCGCGTGGGCGAAGCGCTCGCGCAGATCGCCCGGCGGCTGGGTCTGGCCGTCATCTATAAGGCCTCCTACGACAAGGCGAACCGCTCGCGGCTCGACGCCGAACGCGGCCCCGGGATGGACGCGGGACTCAAGGCACTCGAGCGCGTCCGTAAAGCCACCGGACTTCCGGTGCTCACGGACGTGCATGAAACGGGGCAGGTGGCGGCGGCGGCGGAGGTGGCGGATGTGCTGCAGATTCCGGCCTTTCTGTGCCGCCAGACCGATCTCCTGCTCGCCGCGGGCGCAGCGGGGAAGCCGGTGAACGTGAAAAAAGGGCAGTGGCTGGACGCCGAGGGCATGCGGGGGGCGGTGGAAAAACTGCGGTCCGGCGGCGCCGCGGAGGTGGCCGTGACCGAGCGCGGGACGTTCTTCGGCTACGGCGATCTGGTCGTGGACATGCGGAACTTCGCGCGCCTGCGTACCTCGTGCATGGCCCCGGTCATCTTCGACGCCACCCATTCGGTCCAGCAGCCGGGGAAGGGCGTGGGGGGCGCCAGCGGGGGTCTGCGGCACTTCATTCCCCCGCTGCTCTACGCGGCGGCGGCGGCGGGGGCCGACGGGTTTTTCATCGAGACCCACCCGGATCCGGACCACGCGCCGAGTGATGGGCCGAACATGCTGCCCCTGGACGAGCTGCCGAGGGTGCTGGAGGTGGCGGTCGACGTCTGGCGCTCCGCCCGGGAGGCCGTGCGTGCTTGACTCCGCGCTCGCGAAGCGCCTCGCCGTCGTGGGCTTCGACGTGGACGGCGTGCTCACCGACGGCGGCGTGTATCAGGGCATGGTGGCCGACCACGCCGCCGAGTTCAAGCGCTTTCATGTCCCGGATGGATTGGGATTGAAAATGTTGCAGTGGGCGGGGCTCTCCGTGGTGATCGTGAGCGGCCGGGTGTCCGAGGCGACGACGCTGCGGGCCCGCGAGCTCGGGATCAGCGACGTGATTCAGGACGACGGCGCCCGGAAGCTTCCGGCGCTGGAGCGCTGGCTGGAGTCGCGCGCGCTCAGTCTCGACCAATGCGCGTTCGTCGGGGACGACCTGCCCGATCTGCCGATCCTCAAGCGGGTGGCCTTGCCCATCGCGGTCCACAACGCGTGCGCCGAAGTGCGGGCCGCGGCGAAGGTCGTCACCGAGGCGTCGGGAGGACAGGGGGCGGCGCGGGAAGCGGCGGAGCTCATCCTGAAAGCGCGCGGAGAGTGGGACCAGCGGGTGCGAACCTATCTGACGGAGCGCGGCGATGTCGCCGAACGATCGACCCAGGCTCGTTGAGCGGGGCCGGCGGGTCCTGGACCTCGAAGCGGGCGCGCTCGCGCGCGTGGCGCGGACGCTGTCCGAGAGCTTCGCGAAGGCGGTCGAGCTCCTGGCGCAGGCGCGGGGCCGGGTCATCGTCTCCGGCGTAGGGAAATCGGGACTGATCGCCCGGAAAATCGCGGCGACCCTGACGTCCACCGGTACCCCCGCCTCGTTCCTCCACCCGGTCGACTCGCTGCACGGCGACCTGGGGATGGTGGGGCAGAACGACGTGGCGATCCTGCTCTCCAAGAGCGGTGCCTCCGACGATCTGTTCGGCCTCGTGAGCCAGCTCGGCCGCCTGGGGGTCCCGATCATCGCGATCACAGGCGTGGCGGACTCGCCGCTGGGCCGGGCGGCCGCCGTGGTGCTGGACGGGAGCGTCGAAGAGGAAGCCTGCGCGGAGACGCTGGCGCCCACCACCAGTACGACGGTGGCGCTGGCGCTGGGGGATGCGCTGGCCGTGACGCTGCTCGAGGTGAAGGGATTCACCCGGGAGGACTTCGCGGCGCTACACCCGGGCGGCTCGCTGGGCCGGACCCTGCTCCTGCGGGTGGCGGACGTGATGGTGACCCGGGACCTCCCGCTCCTGGCCGGCGACCGCTCGATGCGGGAGTGCGTGGTGCTGCTGGCGGAGCGGCGCGGAACCGTGGCGGTGGTCAACGGCGGCGGCACGCTCGCCGGTGTGGTGACCGCCGGAGACCTGACGCGCTTGATGGAGAAGACGGACACGTTTCTCGATGTGCAGGTGGCGGAGGTCATGACCCGGTCTCCCAAGACCGCGGCGCCTGGTGATCTTGCCGGTACGGCGGTGCGGGTCATGGAGAAGCACGGGATCATGGCGCTGCCCGTTCTGGACGACTCGAAGAAGGTGGTGGGGATGGTGCATCTGCATGACTTGATGAAGGCGGGAGCGTGAGACGCTTCTTCTTCACGCTTGTCGCTGGGGTTGGTCTGGCGGCGTCCTCGGCGTGCTCCGACGGCGTGAAACCGACCGCGACCATCACCGCCGCGGACACCGCCGATCAGGTGCTCTACAACATGAGCACCAACGTCACCACGCAGGGCGTGCTGCGGGCGCGGGTGCTGGCGGACACCGGATTCTTCTACAACAGCGGGCAGGTGTCGGAGCTCAGGAACGTGCACGTGACGTTCTATGACGTCACGGGCCGCGAGACCTCCACCCTCACCTCCCGCGAAGGGACCCTCCACAATTCCGGGGACATGGAGGGGCGGGGGAATGTCGTCGTGATCCGGGCGTCCGACGACGGGACGCTCAGGACCGAGAAGATCCGGTACAGCCAGCGGGCCAACCTGGTCAGCTCGGATCTCCCCTTCACGTTCGACACACCGCAACAGCACCTGAAGGGGGTCGGGTTCACGTCCGATCCCGATTTCAAAGATCTGAAGGCCCAGCACGTCACCGGCACCGGGGGCAAGTTCGTGCTCCCCAACCAATGATCGTGGCCACTCTCGCCCTCTTGACCCTGCAGCAACCCGCCGCTCCGGCGCCGGGGCGGGATACGTCCGCCGGCCGTCCGTGCGTGCTGGTAGTGGACTCGCTGGCCCGGGTGCACCAGGTCAACTCAGGAGCCGATACCACCGTCTATATGGCGGGGGGCGTGCTGGCGCACTGCGCGGGGACCGGGACGACCTTCCGGTCGGACAGCGCGGCGTACTACGGCGGGGTCAAGCGGTGGGACATGGTGGGCCGGGCGCACGTGCGGGACACGACGCTGACGCTCGACGCCAACCAGATCATCTACTACCTGAAACAGGGGCGTCTCGACGCGCACAACGACGTCGTGGCCGTGAACCGCGAGAATCACTCCACCCTGCGGGGGCCCAATCTCACGTACTATCGGGCGGTGTTCGGGGTGCGGGACACCACCGAGACCTACGCCACCCAGCGTCCCGCCATCGACTACCGGGGGGCCGGGGCCAGCGACACGAGCGAGCCGTACGTGATCGTGGCCGACCGCTTCCGGTCGAAGGGCGAGGACCGGATGTGGTGGGGCGGCACCGTCACCGTCGACCGCTCCGACTTGGCGGCGAGGGGCGACTCGATGAGCATGGACGAGACCGCGGGGCGCGGCGTGCTGATAGGTCATCCCAGCGTCACCGGCAAAGGCTCGCAGACGTACACCCTGACGGGCACGCTGATCGAGATGGGGTTCACCCGGCACGAGATGACCGCCATGAAGGCGCTGGGAAACGGGAAGGCCGCGGGCACCGACTGGACCCTCACGGCCGACACCATCCATCTGGCCCTGGCGGAGCGGAAGCTCCAGCAGGCGCTCGCCTGGGGTCCCAAAGACTCGATCCACGCGCGGGCGATCTCGTCCAGCACCACGCTGACCGGGGACTCGCTGGCGCTCGATACTCCGAACCAGATTCTCACCGAGGCCCGCACCTACCGGCACGCGCACTCGACGTCCAAGCGCGACTCGCTCACCGCCGACTCGCTGGCGGACTGGATCGACGGCGACACCCTGCTGGCGCACTGGATTCAGGCCCCCGATTCCACGGGCAAGCAACGGGCCACCCTTCATCGGGTCGTGGCGCGGGGAAGCGGGAAGGCCTTCACGCACAGCTACCCGGCCAAGCCGGACACCACGAAACCGCGCCCCATCCGCCCCATCGGGCCGGACTCGCTCAAGACCGATTCGGTCGACAACCGCCCATCCCTCGATTACACGAAGGCGGACGTGATCGTCATCGATATGGACCAGGGGAAAGTGCAACAGGTGTCAGCCGCGGGGCACACCGTCGGCGTGCACCTCGATCCGGTCGCGGTGAAGGACACTAGCAAGGCGAAGGCGGACAAGAAGAAGCCATGATCGAAGACCTGCTCAACAGTCGCGACCCGTCGGTCCCGCTCGCAGCGGTGGCGCTCCTGTGCACCGCCGAGGAGGACGGGACCGGGTATTTCGGCCCGCTGGCGGTGGCGTACCGGGACGCGTACCTGCACGCCCGCGCCGCCACGGCCGGCGAAACCGGGGAAATCGGGACCCTGTCGGTCGATGACGCGCGCCATAACCTCAGCACCTCGGTGCTGCCGCGGCTGGCGCTGCTGGGGGTGGTGACCATCCCCAAGGGCGACCTGCACGGCGACAGCCCCGTCACCTTCGCGCCCGCGTTGTGGCGGGAGCTGTCCCTCGACCCGACCGGGCGGGCTGCGCAGCTGCGCCAGAGCGCCGAGCGGGCGCTGCGGTCGGTGGCGTCGCCCTCGGGCCCGCATCCGGTGGCGCCCAGTGGCAGCAAGCTCGAGGCGGCCAATCTCATGAAGACGTACAAGGGTCGGCCGGTGGTGAACGACGTTTCCCTCTCGGTCCAGCAGGGCGAGATCGTGGGCCTGCTGGGTCCCAACGGGGCGGGGAAGACCACGTCGTTCTATATGATCACGGGATTGATTCGCCCCGATTCGGGGGTGATCCACTTCGACGGCAGGGACATCACCCGCGAGCCGATGTACCGCCGCGCCCGCGCCGGGATCGGCTACCTGGCGCAGGAGCCGTCGGTGTTCCGGAAGCTCACGGTCGAAGAGAACGTGCTCGCGATTCTCGAAACCATGCACCTGGAAGCCGCGGACCGGGCGGCGCGGCTCGAGTCCCTGCTGGACGATCTCGCCATCAAGCACCTCCGGCGGCAGCGGGCGTTCTCGCTGTCGGGCGGGGAGCGGCGGCGGCTCGAGATCACGCGGGCACTGGTGACCCGGCCCAAGTTCATGCTGCTGGACGAGCCCTTCGCGGGCGTGGATCCCATCGCGGTCCACGACATTCAGACCATCGTGGCGGGCCTCCGGCATCGGGGCATCGGGGTGCTGATCACCGATCACAATGTGGAGCAGACTCTGGACATCGTGGATCGGGCCTACATCATGTTCGAAGGGAAGGTGCAGGTGGCGGGCACGGTGCGGGAGCTGGTGTTCGACGATCGCGTGGCCGACCTGTACCTCGGCCCCACCCTCACGGCGCGCCTCCGCGCGCGCCTCGGCGAGGCGGCATGAAGACCGGGATGCACCAGCACGCGTCGTTACAGCAGACGCTGAAGATGAATCCACGCCTGTACCAGGCGATGGACCTCCTGTACATGCCGCTCCTGGACCTCCAGCAGCACCTGAAACAAGAGTTGCTCTCCAATCCGTTCCTCGAGATGGTGGAGCCGGAAGAGGAGTCGCTCGAGGCGCCCGCTGAGACCAAGCCGGAAAAGAACGAAGAGTCAGGGGACGACGAGCCCGACTGGGAGAACATTCTCCTCGACGACGGAGCGCAGGGCATGGCGGCGCCGCGCGACCTGAGCCCGGCCCGGGAGTACGTCGAGCCGGTGGCCCCCACCACCCGCGACCTCTCCGACCACCTGCGCGACCAGGTCCAGATGCTGGACCTGACGCCCCGGCAGGCGCTGCTCGCCGACGAGTACCTCGGGAACATCGCCGAAGACGGGTACCTGGGCGCGAGTCTGGAGCAGATCGTGGCCGGCGCCAATCAGCTGCTCGCGGAGCATGCGGATTCGCAGGGGATCGAGGGCGACGCGCCCTGGTTCACCATGGCGGAGGCCGAGGAAATGCTCCATGTCATCCAGCGGCTCGACCCGCCGGGCGTGGGCGCCCGCGATCTCCGCGAATGTCTGCTGCTGCAGCTCGAGGATCAGAAGCAGCAGGAGTCCCTGGTCTACAAGCTGGTTCGGGACGCCTTCGACGATCTCATCGCGCACCGGTGGAGCGAGCTGGGCAAGCGCTTCGGCCTGGAGCCGGCCGAGGTCCAGAAAGTGGCCGACGATCTCTCGAAGTTCGACCCCAAGCCCGGGCTGCAGTACGCGTCGGGGAACGAGTCCTACATCGTGCCGGACCTGGTCGTGGAGAAAATCGGCGAGCGGTATCAGGTGTTCCTGAACGACGGCGGGTTGCCGCGGCTGCGGATCGCGAACACCTACCGCGAAATCGCCCGGGACAAGAACAAGTACCAGGGCGAGAACAAG
Organism: Gemmatimonadales bacterium; assembly: GCA_035568195.1. GTDB lineage: Bacteria > Gemmatimonadota > Gemmatimonadetes > Gemmatimonadales > GWC2-71-9 > 40CM-2-70-7. The sequence goes on along the minus strand of DATMOQ010000206.1, from coordinate 9,843 downwards.
GACTTCATCCAGCAGCGCCTGAACAGCGCCAACTGGATGATTCAGGCCATCGAGCAGCGCCGCCAGACCATGCTCAAGGTGATGAACTTCATCGTGGACCGGCAGCGCGAGTTCTTCGAGAAGGGCGTGGAGTTCCTGCGGCCCCTCACGCTCCGGGAGGTGGCGGACGTGATCTCGATGCACGAGAGCACGGTGAGCCGGGTGACGAACGAGAAGTACGTCCAGACGCCCCGCGGGCTCCTGCCGCTCAAGTTCTTCTTCTCGAGCGGACTGACTACCACCACGGGGGAAGACGCTAGCGCGCGGTCCATCAAGGCGCAGATCCAGAAGCTCGTGACCGACGAGGATGCCAAGGAACCGCTCACCGATCAGCAGATCGTCGAGATCTTCGCCCAGCGGGGCGTCAAGATCGCGCGCCGCACGGTGGCGAAGTACCGGGACCAGCTGCATATCCTGCCGGCGCGGATGCGGAAGCGGCTATGAGCCTGGCCATGCCGGCCGCCGCGCCCGAGGTCAGCATTCTGGTGCCGGCCAAGGACGAGGCGGAGAACCTCCCGGAGCTGGTGAAACAGGTCCGGGAGGCGATGGTGGGCCAGTCCTACGCCGCCGAGCTCGTCATCGTCGACGATGGATCCACCGACAACTCGGCCGAGGTCCTCAAGGACCTCGCCGCGCGCCATGGATTCATCCAGGTGGTCACCCACCGGTCCCGCCGGGGCATCGCCGATGCACTGCGCTCGGCGGCGGACGCGGCCCGGGGGCACATCCTGGTGTTCTGGCCCGCCGACCTGCAATACCTCCCGGCCGACATCCCGGCGCTCGTAGCGCCGATTCTCGCCAACGAAGCGGACATCGTGACCGGCACCAAGCAGGGGCACTACGAGAAGCGGTTCGTGTCCTGGGTGTACAACGTCCTCTGCCGTCTGCTGTTCGGCGTCCGGGTGACCGATCTCAACTCCGTGAAGGCCTACCGGCGGGAGGTGGTGGAAGCGATCCCCACCCGGCCCGACTGGCACCGGTTCATGGTGGTGATCGCCGCGGTGCAGGGGTACCGGGTGACGTCCCGGCCCGTGCCGGTCCATCCGCGCCGGGCGGGGAAGTCGAAGTTCGGCCTCTCGCGCATCCCCGTGGGCGTGCTGGACCTGGTCTCCGTCTGGTTTCAGCTGCGGTTCGGGCGAAAGCCAATGCTGTTCTTCGGCGTGTCCGGGGCGGTGCTCGTCCTGCTCGGCGTGGTGGTCGGGATCTATGCGATCATCGAGCGCTATGTGTTCGGGATCGGATTCCGGCCGTGGCTCTACCTGGTGATCCTGCTGGTGCTCGCGGGCCTGGTCCTCTTCGGCTTCGGGTTCGTCGGGGAGCTGGTGGCGGGCATGCGGGACGAGCTGCGCGCCATCGAGGCTCGCGTCACCAGACCACGGTGACCCAGCCTCTCTCGTTCACGATCAGGGCGGTGCGGCCATCGGCCGCGAAGGCCGTATGCCGCGGCGACCCCTCGGTCACCACGGTATGGACGAGCCGCCGAGTGGCCCGGTCCAGAATGTGCACCCGTCCGTCGGCGGGAATCGCGACATAGAGCTGTGCCCCATCGGGGGTGAGGTCCAGTCCGTAGGCGCCTCCCGGAAAATGCAGGGATGCCGCGGGTGCGCCGGTGTCGAGGTTGATCACGTGCACGGCTCCGGCCTCGTCCGCGACGTACAGCTCGCTGCCGTCCGGCGCGACGGCGAGCGCCTGCGTCTGCCCGCCGGTCTCGAACGTGCGGGTTTCCCGGAGTGACGGCAGCTCAAATTCGATCACGCTCCCGGCCGTCCGGGTCGACACGTACAGCCGGGGCGCCCGGGGATGCAGCGCCAGGTGGTGCGAGGTCGCGGGCAGGGGTATCTGGCGGAGTACCCGCCGCGTCTTGATGCCCACGGCGCACAGCATGTCGTGGTTGGTGCACACGTACAGGGTACGACCGTCGGGACCCACGACGAGAGGCGCCGGATCCCCGGGTACGGCGATGTCCGCGATCCGGGTGTCCGTGCTGAGGTCGATCACACTGACCGATCCTCCGAACTGATTGGTGACGAAGGCGGTGTGGTCACCGCCGAGAGCGAGCCGGGTGGGGTTCGATCCCACCGGGATGGACCGGGCGATCCGGCGCCGCTCGAAGTCGATCCGCGCGATCGCCGCGGCGTAGGCGCGCGTGACGTAGATGGCACCGGCCGGCGATACGGCCACGTCCGTAGGGGCGTCGGGCACCGGAATGCGGAATGCCACCACGCCCTGGGGGTGGGTGGACGGCGCGGCCGGACCACGCGGGCGTGATCGCCGGGGGAGCACCGCCGCCTCGGTGCGGTGCGACGCCGGTGCCGGCGAGGGAACGATGTCGGGGGCCCGGGCGCGGGCCCGCTTCTGCGTGCACCGCTCGAGAAAGAGGACCAGGCCCCAGGCGAACCCGCGGTCGCGGGCCAGCCGCCAGGGCACGCCCAACGTACGCCGGCAGCGGCGATAACAGGTGGCCGGCTCGAGCCCCGTCCGGGTGGCCACCGCCAGCAGGGACCCGTCGGTCGCCTCCGTCTCCCGCAGCACCGTCAGGACCGCCACCCAATCCGCCAGCTCGCCGAAGTTGGGCAGGCCGTCGTGCCGCAGTCGCCGATCCAGCTGAAAACGCGTTCGCAGCCCCACCCGGCGGGCCATCGTGTGGGCGTTCATCGTGGCGCCGTTGGAGGCGACCAACGCGCCCAGCACGGCGTTCACCTCGGGCGAGAGCCCCGGGAGGAGAGCGCGGAATGTGAGCGCGAGGGGCAGTGGCGGCATCAGGGATCTGCACGGGTCGGCATAGTGCCCGCAGAGATATCACTCATTTCGACATATCGCAATAGCGCACAAACTGGTACCATTTGTCGAGGTGAACCGTAGTTCCGGCCAGGAAAGAGGGGATTGGAGGCAGGTATGCGCCGTTCTCGTCTGGTGTCCGCCGCTCTCACGCTGAGCGTCGTCGGTTCCGTCGCCTGCCGTTCGGAGATGATGACCGATCCCGCGGGGATCACGCCCCATCCGGCGAGCGACTCGGGCTCGTCAGCGTTGCATCATCCGGACGGCATCGTCGATCGGGCCATCCCGCTCGGCGGCGAGCCGTATGGCCTGGCGATCTCGTCCGCCGGGCAGGTGTTGGTCGCGCGCGTCATGGTCGACTCGGTGTCTCCCATGATGGTGGGGGATCATGCCTTTGCGACCGGCATCAGTGTGGCCACCGGATCCACGGTCGTGTGTGACACGTCGAGCGGGCAGGCCATGGGGACGGTCCACGTCGCCTTCAACCCCGCGGGCACCCGGGCGTACGTGGCGGACCAGTTCGGCAACGCGCTGTCAGTCCTGGATGCGACCGCGCACACCCTGATCGCCACCGTCCCGCTGGGCGACGGCGGATTCAACCTCGGCGTCGCGCCGAACGGCGGCCGTGTGTATGCGACCACGGCCGGCGGCCGGGTGCTCGTCATCTCGACCGCCACGAACGCCATCGTCGACTCGATGGCGGTGGGCTCCGCCGCCAATGGCGTGGCGTTCAGCCCCGACGGCGGGACCGTGTACATCAGCTCCCGCGACGCCGGCACCGTGACCGCGTTCCGCACCAGCGACGACGGGCTCGTGAGGAGCTACGCGGTGGGCGGGCGGCCGCAGCGCATCGCCGTCTCCCCGGACGGCGCGACGCTATACGCGGCGAACGAAGACCAGGGCCTGGACGTGGTAACGCTGGCCACCGGCGCGGTGACGACCGTTTCCGGGTTGACGACGGGTTACGGGCTGGGGGAGACGCCCGATGGGGCGCAGCTCTGGGTCACGAGTCCGCTCGAAGGCCGCGTTTACATCGTGGACCGTCAGTCGCTCTCGCCCGCGACGGTGCAGCTGGGGACCGGCGTGGTGCCGCGGAACGTGGCGTTCAGCGCGGACGGAGCGCTGGGCGTCGTGACGGATGGCAACGGCTCGGTCATCTACCTCAACCGCGACGGCACGCTCAATCGGACCTTGGCCCTGGATGGCGAGCCCTACGGCGTGGCCATCTCTTCGGCCGGGCAGGTGTTCGTCGCCCGCGTGATAGCCGGCCTGGTCTCCCCCATGATGCTGAGTGATCCGGCATTCGGTACCGGGATCAGCGTGGCCGCCTCGACGGTCAGCTGCCAGACCACCAGCGCCTGGGTGGGGTCGGTTCACGTCGCGTTCAACCCCGCGGGCAGCCGCGCGTACGTGACCGACCAGTTCGGGAATGCGCTGTCGGTCCTGGATGCGGCCTCGCACACCCTGGTCGCCACCATTCCGCTGGGCGACGGCGGGTTCAACCTCGGCGTCGCGCCCGACGGCGGGCGGGTGTACGCCACGACCGCCGGCGGTCATGTGCTCGTCATCTCCACCGCGGACAACCAGATCGTCGATTCGATGCGCGTGGGCTCGGCCTCGAACGGCGTGGCCTTCAGCCCCGACGGGAAGACGGTCTACATCAGCTCCCGCGATGCGGGGACGATCACGGCCTTCCGCACCGATACCGACCAGCCGATCGCCACGTACACGGTGGGCGGGCAGCCGCAGCGGCTGGCGGTGTCTCCCGACGGCGCGACGCTCTACGCTGCGAACGAAAGCCAGGGACTGGATGCCGTGACGATCGCCACCGGCGCGGTGACCACCGTGTCCGGACTGACGGCCGGCTACGGTCTGGGGGAGACGCCCGATGGCGCGCAGTTGTGGGTGACGAGTCCCCTCGAAGGCCGGGTATACATCGTGGACCGCGCGACTCTGACCCTCGGCACGACGGTCGAGCTGGGCGGCACCGTGGTCCCGCGGAACGTCGCGTTCACAGCGGACGGCAAACAAGGCGTCGTGACCGACGGGAACGGCTCCGTCATCTTCTTCCACTAAGCTGATGACTCACTTCCTACCGGACCGGGCCCGCACGGCGGCGGCCCTCGTGGCCGCCGCCCTCGTGGCCGCAGGGTGCAGTAGTGACACCACCGGCCCCCAGGCCGCCGCGATCCACCTGTTGCCGCAGCAGCTCTGGCTCCGGCCCGGAGACAGCGTGCAGCTCACCGCCACGGCCGTGACCTCTGACAGCGCGCAGCTGTCCGCGACCATCACGTTCAGCGTGTCCGACACCACCATCGCGCTGGTGACCCCGTCGGGGCTGCTCCACGCACGACACAAGATCGGGCACGCCACGGTCACGGCGTCGGGGGCGGGAACCCAGGTTCAGGAGCCCCTCATCGTCACCGGTACTCCGTTCGGCGTGGCGGTCACGCCCGCGACAACGACGCTAACCGAGGGCGCCAGCGTTCAGCTCTCCGCGTACGTCCACGATTCACTGAATGACACCGTGCCCTACCGGACCATCACGTTCTCTTCCGGGGACACCACCATTGTCCGGGTGACCCCGGCGGGATTGGCGACCGGGGTGGGCGCCGGCGGGCCGGTGTATGTGCTCGCGGCCAGCGGCCTACTGGGCGGGAACGCGCAACTGTTCGTCCGTGACAGCAATCTGCTGGCGAACGTTCCCGTCGCCGCAGCCCCGTACTTCGTCCGCGTTTCGGCGGCCGGGCTCGCCTATGTCACGTCCATTTCGGACGGCATCGTGCACCGGATCACCGTCTCCACAGGCGCTCTTGCGGATTCGATCCGCTTCGGGGTCAACGCGGTCCAGGTCGCCATCAGCGCCGGTGGGGATACGTCCTACGTCACGGATCGGTCCACGGGTAAGATCTACGCGTTGGAGTGGTCGGGGCATCACGCGATCGACTCCATCACGACCGGTACCGATCTCTACGCCCTCGCGATCGATCACAGCGGTAATGCCTATGTCGGCACCGGCGGCGGGAGTGCCGTCTACAAGTACTCCCTCACCTCCCACGCCAAGCTGGATTCCGCCAGCGTGGGTCCGTCGACGCAGATCGCCCTGGGGCCGGGGGACTCTCTGTTGTATGTCTCGTCCACGGTCGCATCCGACATCGTGGTGGTGCGGACGTCGGACATGTTGACGGTCGCCACCTTCCTTCCCGGGGCCGCCGGCAAACCGCAGCAGTCGGTGACGTCGCAGGACGGGAGCGAGCTGTATGTGGCCGACGAATTCGGCAACCTGCGTATCCTCAGCACTATGACGGGATTGCAAGTGGATTCGGTGGTGACCGGCGGCGGCACGTTCGGGGTCGCCCTGTCGTCCGATGGCGCGACCCTCTACGTCGGCACCACCGCCGGAAAGATCTTCGTGATCAATCGGGCGACGCGGGCCGTGAAGCATGTCGTACTTGTCGGCGGAACCCCGCGCTGCCTGGCGGTCGATCCCGTCAGCGGGCGGGCCGTCGTGGCGAATGAGGGGAGCAACGAAGTCGAAATCGTCCGCTAGTCGCGGGGAAGCCGGATGCCGTAGCGGCCCAGAAAGGCCGCGAGTTCCTCGGTGAGGGGTGACCCGTCCCGCGAGCGGCTCTTCCCGCCCAGATCCAGCCAGTAAATCCCCCGCGTGCGGCAGTCGGCCCGCTCGGCGTCCGACAGGGGCCGCTCGGACAAGAGCGTGTCCCCCGGCGCCGCGGCGTGCACGGTGACGCCGCTGCGGACCCAGTGCAGCCGCCAGCTCCGGCCGTCCAGCCGGTACACGCGCGGCGCCCCATCGGCCTTCTCCAGCACCACCCCCCCATCCGCCACGAACCGATCGAATTCGCGCACCATCTCCTCGGTGATCTTCGCGCGGTCGGCGGGGGAGAGGGACTTCGGGAAGTCGGGGGCCGTCCGGATGACCTTGGCCGGGGACCCCATCGCCAGGCTCATCGGAGGGATGGTTCCGGACACCAGGGAATTGGCCCCGATGACGCTGCCGTCCCCGATCACCGCGCCGGGCATCACGAACACGCGCCAGGGAAGCCAGACGCTCTTGCCCAGGGTGACCGGCTCGTAGTTGACGGGATAGCCGTCGAGGATGTTGAGCCAGGACCCGTGCGTGAAAATCAGGCAATGGCCGCCGATGCCGGTGTCGTCCCCAATGACGACGGGCTTGGTGGGATTGATGTAGGCCATCTGGAGCACGATGGTCCGGGCGCCCAGCGAGAACCGCGACTCGGGCAGCTGGGGCCCTCCGACGAAGACCTGCTCCCGGATCTTGGCGTCCTCGCCGATCTCGATCACCCGGCAGGAGACGTAGCTCATCGCCCCGACGCTGGAATGCCGGGCCATCCGGATCTCGCGCCCCATCACGATGGCCAGGAGGCCGATCTCGACGTGATCGCCGAGCTCCACCTGGCGGCCGATGACCACGCCCCCCAGGCCGAACTTCACGCCGGCGCCGATCCGGTACCCAAGGAAAGTGCGGTAGGCCCAGCGCTTGAGAGGGCTGGGCATCCACCCGAAGAGCAGCAGGTGGCCAACCGGAATCCGGGCGTTTCGAAAGAGTCCCCGAGCCATGGGCTAAGTATAGACCGGGACAGGGGGTTACGCACGCGAGCCCGCTACCACGGAATGGGGGAGGGCAGTATCGTAGTGCGTGATTCAACTGCCCGACCTCTCTCCCTTCCAGGCCGCGGAACGCTACGCCATCGAGCTCTTGGTCGACCTGTCCCGGCTCGTGCCGGTGGGTGCGGCGGAGCTCCCCGTCCTCACGCTGGAAATCGTTCAGGACGGTGCGGGCGCCACGGCGCGCCCCGTCCAGGAGTGGATCATGCGCGGCTGGGGCATCGAGGCGGGGGAGGGCACGGTGCGAGTCCCGCGGTCGGCTCTGCCCACGGTGACCGCCATCGCCGGGGTCGTGGCCGAGCAGGAGACGCGGGCCGCGGACCGGTACGGGCGGGTGCCGCCGGACCAGAACGCGCTCGTCGCGGCGGGCCTCGAGCGGACTCCGGTCATCTCGCTGGCGGGCCGGACCCTGGGCGACGTCGCCCGGCGGGCCGCGGGGAGGCGGCCGGTACGGTTTCTGGCGCCCTGGCCGGACGGCAGACGATGGGCGGTGGCCCTCACCCATGACCTCGACGTGGTCCGGTGGTGGCCCGTATTCACGCTCCTGCGGCTCTCCGAGCTGCTGCGGCGCGGGGAATGGTCACAGGTGGCACGAGTGGTCGGAGCCATTCCCGGCGGCCTGCTCGGACGTCCGGTGGCCGAGGCGCTCACCGGTCTGATCGCCGCGGAGCGGTCCCGCCGGCTCCGCTCGAGCTGGTTTGTCCTGTGCGGGACGCCCACGCCGGCGACGATGAGGGCAGGGGACCTGACGTACCATCCGGAAAGCCGGCTCGCCCGTGCGCTCCTCGCGGCGATGGTGGATGCCGGTGACGAGATCGGCCTGCACGGATCGTTCGAGACGTATGTCTCGACGGACGCGTTCACCCGGCAGCGGGGACGGCTCTCCGGGCTCCTGGCGCGGCCCGTATCCGGAGTCCGCCAGCATTTCCTGCGACTGCGCCCCGGCGCGACCCAGCGGGCGATGGCGCAGAGCGGGTTCACGTACGACGCGAGCATCGGTTTCCCCGACCGGAACGGCTTCCGGCAGGGCCTGGCCGACGTCGCGCCGGTTTGGGATCACGAGCAGGGGCGGGCGCTCGCCATCGATGAAGTGCCGGTGATGTGGATGGATCGCGCGCTGTCCAAGTATCGCGGCAACGAAAACCCGGACGCGTGGGTCGCCGACGGCCTGGACCTGGCGGACGCCTGCCGCGGCGTGGAGGGGCTCTGGACCGGTGTGTGGCACCCGAACCTGGTGCCGGCCCTCGGATTCCCGGGGGCTCCGGAAGCCTATGCCCGTCTCCTGGACGCGCTGCTCGACCGCGAGCCCTACGTCGGTACGGTGAGCGAGCTCGTCGCCTGGCGTCGCACCCGGCGGATGGCGCGCGTCGACCGCCTGGGGGCGGACGGCGTCGTGCGCGCGATGTCGGGCGCCACGCCCGCCCTGCTGGAGCCCGCGTGAGAGTTCTCGCGCTGGCGCACTCCTTTCCCAGAGGGGCGGACGATCCGGTGGGATCGTTCATCCTGCGTCTGGCGGTTGCGCTGCGGAGCGAGGGGATCGACACCCGGGTGATCGCGCCGATGGCGCCGGGACTGGCCCGGCGGGAGACCTTCGAAGGTATCGAGGTCCGGCGCTTCCGGTACGCCCCGGCGTCGTGGGAGACGCTGGCGTACCAGGGGGATCTCAGGGATCAGGCGAGGAGTCCCCTGGGAATGGCCAAGCTGTCCTCCTTCCTGGTGGCAGAATACGTCGCCGGGCTTCTGGCCGCCCGGGACTTCAAGCCCGACATCGTCCACGCGCACTGGGTGCTTCCGTCCGGGCTCGTGGCACTCGCGCTGGCGGGGGGCTGGCGGGTGCCGCTGGTCACGACGTCACACGGCACCGACGTGCGCCTGGCTCGCGGCAATCCCGTGGCCGGCCGGGTCTTCGCCGAAGTGGTGCGCGGGGCCGACGCGGTGACGATGGTATCGAGCTGGCTGGCCCAGCAGGCGAAGGTGCTCGCGCCCGACGTCGAGCCCTTGGTGGCGCCGATGCCGGTGCTCCCCGATCACTTCCACCCGGGCTCGTCACGAGACGGCAACCGCCTGCTGTTCGTAGGGAAGTTGAACACACAGAAGGGAATCGGGCACCTTCTGCACGCCCTGTCGCGAATGCGGGCTCGCCCCACGCTCGAAATTGTGATGGGAGTGGGCAGTGAGCGGGACCACCCGGCCACCGAAGCGCTGGCGCAATCCCTCGGCGTCGCGGACCGCCTGCGCTGGTTCCCCCTGCTTTCGCAAGCCGACCTGGTGCGGCGCTACCAGGAAGCGACCGCGCTGGTCGCGCCGTTCGAGGAGGAGGGGCTGGGTCTCGTGCCCATCGAGGCGCAGCTCTGCGAGGCGCCGGTGGTCGGATTCGCA
>DATMOQ010000205.1:0-2701 GCA_035568195.1 Gemmatimonadales bacterium | reverse complement strand
CCCAGGCCTCCCGCCTGCCCGAAGAGATCAAGCTCGAGAAGAAGCTTCAGGGCCTCGTGACCTACGCCCCCGACGCCTGGGAGCTCTGGTCCGCCGTCCCCCTCACCGCCGCCGCGGAGGCTTGAGCATGGCCTCCCCCCGTCGAGCGGTCGTCGTTGACGGCGAGAGCTGGGAGTTTGCCCCGTCCGGTCACGGCAGCGTGTACGGCAAGGACCAGTTCGGCCTCGTGTTCCAGTGCGGGACCGGTTCCGGCCGCCGGCGCCGGTTCACGCGGTTCGCGCCGGTCGGCAGCCGGAATCCGGACGCGGCGTTGAGCGAGCTCTCGGACCGTCAGCTGCTGCAGTTGTTCCGCGAGTCCCAGCCCGCGTGGACGGCCCCGGAGAGCGCGTACGGCGCACGTTGATCTGCATTGCCACTCCACCGCCTCGGACGGCGAGTGCCCTCCGGACGTGGTGGCGGCGCGGGCCCGGGAAGCGAATCTGGTCGCCATTGCCCTCACCGATCACGACACTCTCGACGGCGTAACTGCCGCCACCGCCGCCGCGGCCCCGCTGGGCCTGCGGATCGTTTCCGGATGTGAATTCAGCGTGAAGGCGCCCTGGGGAGAAATGCACCTCCTGGGATACTTCCTCCCGCCCGGGCACGACGCGCTCGAAGCCTTTCTCGCGGACACCCGGGTGGCCCGGAAACGCCGCGGCCACGAGATGGTCGAGCGCCTCAAGCGGGCCGGCGTTCCCATCGACCTGACCGACGTCGAGACCGAAGCGAAAGACGGCGCCCTGGGCCGCCCGCACGTGGCGCGGGCCCTGGTGCGGCGCGGCGCCGCCGACGATTTCACGGACGCCTTCGCCCGCTTTCTGGGACGCGGCAAGGCCGGATACGTGCCCAAGCCTCTGCCCGCTCTGGACACCGTCACCGCGCTCATTCACGACGTCGGCGGCGTGGCAGTCGCGGCGCACTTGGGTGAGCACGGCACCGAGCCACAGCTGCGGCAGTTCCAGGCCGCGGGGCTCGACGGCGTCGAAGTGCGCCACCCGCGGCACTCACCGGCCGCCGAGGCCCGGCTTTCGCGGCTGGCGGAGAAACTGGATCTGGCCGTGTCGGGAGGCTCGGACTGGCATGGGGACGGCGATGAAGGAGCCTCTCACGCTCCGCTGGGCGGTCTCGACGTTCCGGTCGAATGGCTGGAAAAACTCGAAAGGCGCCGGGGAAAATGAACGGGTTCGAGAACAAGGTGGCCCTCATCACAGGCGTGGGCCGTCCCGGACAGATCGGGCAGGCCGTGGCGGGAGCGTTCGGGCGTGCCGGAGCGGGTCTGGTCATCGCGGATCGCGAGCGTCAGCTGGTGGCCGATCGGGTGGCTGAGCTCCAGGGGGCAGGAGTGCGGGTGGTGGGCGTCACCGGGGATCTCACCTCGCCGGACATGGCGCGCGGCGCCGTCGAAGCGGCCACCAAGGAGTTCAGCGGGCTGGACATCGTCGTGAACGTCGCCGGCGGGTTCATCGCGGCGGGCCCCTTGGCCGGCATCACCACCGAACAGCTCGACCGTACCTTTGCCATCAATTTCCGCACCGCCTTCAATCTCTGTCAGGCCGCGGCCCCTGCGCTGGCCCGGCGGGGCGGGGGCGCCATCGTGAACTTCGCGTCGATCGCGGTCCTGCATCCCGCCGGTGGGATGGGAGGGTACGCGGCGGCCAAGGCGGCGGTGGCGGGGCTCACCCGCTCCCTCGCCATCGAGCTCGCTCCGCTGCGCATCCGGGTCAACGCCGTCGCCCCCGAGTCCGTCCGCACCCCGGAGAACGTCTCGCAGATGGGCGCGGACGCTCCCTACGTGGAGATGGATGACCTGGTGCGGGTGGTGCTCTTCCTCGCCGGGGACGATGCGCGATCCGTCAACGGCGAGGTCATTCCGCTCTCCAGCGTCCGGGCGCGGTGAACCTCGAAGGGCGCGCCGCCCTGGTGACGGGAGCGGGCCGTCGCGTGGGCCAGGCGATTGCCGTCGGATTGGCTCGCGCGGGATGCGACGTCGCGGTGCACGTCCACGGAACGGTGGACGGCGGCGCCGACACCGCGAAACAGGTCCGGGCCCTGGGCAAGCGCGCCGAGGCGATCGCGGCCGACCTGAGCGACCCGGTGGCGGCCGGAGCCCTGGCGGCGCGTGCCGCGCAGGTGCTGGGGGGCCGCCTCGACATTCTGGTGAATTCCGCCGCGATCATGGTGAAGCAGGCCGTCCCCGACGTGACTCCGGAATCGTGGGACCGCACCCTGGATCTGAACCTGCGCGCTCCCTTTTTCGTGACGCAGGGGGCGCTGCCGTTCTTGCGGAAGGCCCGGGGACGGGTCGTGAACCTCGCGGACGACGCGGCGCTCGAGCCGTGGCCGTCGTATCTCCCGCACTGCGTGAGCAAGGCCGGTGTGGTGATGCTGACCCGCGCCCTGGCCCGGGCGCTCGCGCCGGACATCGCCGTGAACGCGGTCGCGCCGGGCGCGGTGCTCCTGCCCGATGACTGGGACGACGCCACGCGCGCGCACTTCGCCGAGACGACGCCGCTCGGGCGCCTGGGGTCCCCGGAGGACGTGGTGTCCGCCGTGCTCTATCTCCTCACCGCCGACTACGTCACCGGGACCGTGCTGGTCGTGGACGGAGGGCGGGTGATCCGGTGACCGCGCCGGTCGAAATGCGCGACGTGGTGATCGTGGG
>DATMOQ010000204.1:0-6308 GCA_035568195.1 Gemmatimonadales bacterium | reverse complement strand
GGCGTTGAAGGAGGCGGTGGCGCCCAAGGAGATACTCCTGGTCGTCGACGGGATGACGGGCCAGGACGCCGTGAAGATCGCCAAGGGGTTCCACGAGGGCGTGGGCCTGACCGGCGCGATCCTCACCAAGCTGGACGGCGACGCCCGCGGCGGCGCGGCCCTGTCGATTCACGGCGTGACCGGCGTCCCGATCGTGTACGTCGGCGTCGGGGAAAAAGTCGAAGCGCTGGAGCCGTTCGATCCGGCGCGGATGGCGGGTCGGATCCTGGGTCAGGGCGATGTGGTGGGGCTGGTCGAAAAGGCCGCCGCGAATATCGACCTGAAGGCGGCGCAACGGCTCGAGCAGAAGGCGCGCTCCCAGCGGGGGATGGACCTCGCGGATTTTCTGGTGGCGCTCAAGCAGATGCAGGCGATGGGGCCGATGAAGCAGGTGCTGGGGATGCTGCCGGGCGTGAACGCGAAAGCCCTGAAGCAGCTCCCGGCCGACGACAAGCGGCTGAAGCACGTGGAAGCCATCGTGCTGTCGATGACGCCGGCAGAGCGGGCCGACCCCTCGATTCTGAACGGGTCGCGCCGGATGCGGATCGCGAAGGGGTCGGGCACTTCGGTGCAGGAAGTCAACCGGCTGCTGGAACAGTTCCAGCAGATGCGCAAGCTCATCAAGAGGATGTAAGCAACGTATGCCTACTCGAATCAGATTGCGGCGAATGGGGCGGAAGGGCGAGGCGCACTTCCGGATCGTGGTGGCGGACCAGGAATCTCCGCGCGACGGCCGGTTCGTAGCGACCCTGGGCCACTACAATCCCAAGACCAAGCCCGCCACGCTCCAGGTGGACGCGGAGCAGGCCCAGCAGTGGCTCGCGAAGGGCGCGACGCCGAGCGACACGGTGCGCTCCCTGCTCAAGAAGGCGGGAGTGTTCGGCGCACGCCCCGCGTAATCGGGCGGCTTCGGAAGCCGCACGGCCAGCAGGGGGAGGTGGCGATTTTCCCCCTGGTGGCGGATCCCGGAAGCCTGCTGGTGCCGAAAGCCCGGCTGTTCGTGGTGGACGAGACGCGGAAGGTCCTGGCCGGTCCCCTGATTCTCGGGCGGCGGCGGGCCTATCACCGCGAGTGGCTGCTGGGGTTCGAAGGCGTGAACACCCGCGCCGCGGTCGAGGAATGGCGGGATCAGTACCTGGCGTTGGAGGATGAGGGATAAGCGATGCTGACGGTGAACATCGTCACTCTCTTTCCCGAAGTGTTCGGCGGCGCGCTGGGCGCCAGCATTCTAGGCCGGGCGGCCGCGGCCGGGCTGGTGCAATACCGGGTGGTGCAGCTCCGGGACTACACGCACGACCGGCATCACACGGTGGACGACACGCCGTACGGCGGGGGCGCGGGGATGGTGCTCAAGCCCGAGCCGTTCTTCGAGGCGCTGGACCATGTGAAGCCGGCCGCGGGGACCCCGGTCATCCTGCTCTCGGCGCGGGGCAAGCCCCTGACGCACGACGACGCGGTCCGCTGGTCCCTGGCCGCCGAAGTGACACTGCTCTGCGGGCACTACAAGGACGTGGATCAGCGGGTGGCGGATGGACTGGCCACCGAAGAGGTGTCGGTCGGCGACGCGGTGCTGACCGGAGGGGAGCCGGCGGCGCTCTGCCTGGTGGACGCAGTGGTGCGGCTCCTGCCCGGCGCGCTGGGGGATCACGAATCGGCGGCGGGGGATTCGCATTACGAAGGGCTGCTCGCGCCGCCGTCGTACACGCGGCCGCCGGAGTACCGGGGGCTGGCCGTGCCGGCGGTCCTGATCGGCGGAGATCATCAGAAGATCGCGGCCTGGCGGGCGGCGGAGGCCGAACGGCTGACGCGGACGCGACGGCCGGACTTGTGGCAGAAACATCAGGGCGCGTAGGTTAACGAAGACAAAGGATACTGCTATGCAGCGACTGCGAGCGATTGAACGTGAGGGGATGAAGACCGACATTCCGGCCTTCGACCCGGGTGATACCGTGCGCGTGATGGTCCGCGTCCGGGAAGGGGAAAAGGAGCGCCTGCAGGCGTTCGAGGGCGTGTGCATCGCCCGCCGCGGCGGCGGGATCAACGAGACCTTCACGGTCCGGAAGATTTCGGCCGGCGTGGGCGTCGAGCGCATCTTCCCGCTCCATTCGCCGTCCATCTCGGCCATCGAGATGGTGCGGCAGGGCCGGGTGCGGCGTGCCAAGCTGTACTTCCTGCGCCGGCTGGCCGGGAAAGCGGCCCGGATCCGCGAGCAGCGCACCGAGCAGCCCGCGACGGAGCAGCCGCAAGCGTGAGCGGCCGCCGCCCCTCGCTCGAGCGCGAACGCGCGCTCTGGCGCGAGGGGCGGATGGTCGTCGCCGGTGTCGATGAAGTCGGCCGTGGCCCCCTGGCTGGACCGGTGGTGGCCGCGGCCGTCGTGTTTTTTCCGGACCAGAAACCCATCCGCGGCCTGAACGACTCCAAGGTGCTGACCGCCCGGGCCCGGGACCGGCTGGCGGCGGAAATCCGGATCCGCGCCCGTGCCGTGGGCGTCGGGGCCGCGAGCGTCTTCGAGATCGACCGCTGGAACATCCGGCGCGCCAGCATCATCGCCATGGGGCGCGCCCTCTCGCGCCTGGGCGTGGACCCCACCGACATCCTGATCGACGGAATGCCCTGTCCGGAGCTGGGCCGGCCGCACCAGGCCATCGTGGACGGAGACGCGCGCTGCTCGTCCATCGCCGCCGCCTCGATCATCGCCAAGACGGTCCGCGACTTGTTGATGGCGCGCCTCGCGGTCCGGCACCCCGGCTACGCGTGGGAAAACAACAAGGGCTATGCGACCGCCGATCATCTGGCGGCCGTCACAGCCCTGGGTCCCACCCGGCATCACCGGCAAAGCTTCCAGCCGGTGTGCCAGCTCGCCTTGTTCTAGCTCAGCTCACCTTGAAGGGCAGCATCATGCCGTGGGCGACGTGCGGCTTTCCGTCCTTGGCGTCAGGCACGAAGCAGATCAGGATGTAGTCGCCCTTCCCGAAGCTCGCCGTGAAGTTCGCGGTCTGGCCCACCGACAGCCCCGCGATGCCACCGACCTCCATGAAGGGTGGCGGGCTCTTCATGTCGGTCCCCATCCAGGCCTGGACCTGCGCCATGGTCTTGCCCGGCGCCACTTTGAGCAGCGCGATCTCGTGCAGCTGGGGACCGGCGTTGGCCATGCGGATGGTGTGCGTGCCGGCGGTAATCGCCGGCGCGACGTCGAAGCCGTAGTCCTTGGCGGTGACGGTGACATCCCCGGCCGGCATCGCCATCGCGGCGCCGGCAGGCTTCACCACGAAGTTCTTCGTCATGCCCTTCATGAGGTGGGGCTTCCCGTCCGCGCCGCTCAAGAAACACACCAGCATGTAGTTCCCCGGCGTGAGCACGGCCATCGCGTTGGTGCTGTCACCCGGTACCGCACCGTTGGGGCCACCCGGGAACGACATCCAGGCCGGGATGGTGTTGCCCATCATGCCGGCCTGAACTTCGGCCTGCGTCTTCCCGGAATCGATCCGCATCACCACCGCCTGATGCGGCTCCTTTCCCTGATTCACCATCACGATGTTGGTCAGGCCGGCCGTGACGGTGTCGGGGGCCGCGTACTGAAAGTCGGACGCGACGATCCGCAGGGAGTTCGCCGAGACCTGCGCGGCGGGCGCGGCCGGCTTGGTAACGCAGGACGCCAGGATAAGGGGAAGGAGCAGGGCAGCAGCGCGGGCAGAATGCATGGGAGACCTCAGTTGGGGGGGTGGAGAGGGGGTTAATCTATGGGGGAACGGCCACGTCGCAATCGGAGACGAGTGATCAGGTCCGTTCGAGCAGCGCGAACCCCGCAAAGCGGCGCCACCGCTCGCGTGCCGCGGCGGTCGAAAAGGCCCCCAGCAGCCGCCACATCCAGGCCAGCGCCATCTCACGGTGCAACCGGCGCGCCTCCTCGCCGGTCGAGCGCCACTCGGCCTCACGCCACCCGCTGGGCTCGAAGAACGCGGTCCCTTCGGCGGGACCGAACTTCATGGGCGCGCCGCCCGCGGTGGTGGCCTTTCCCATGTTCCTCCGGGAGATCCACTGGAGGAGCTTGGGAGATGCCAGGTCGATCAGCCAATGCCGGAACGACCCCGGCTCGTGGAGGTCTGACGCCAGGTCGCGGACCTGACCCGCGTCGAGGTACACCAGCAATCCCTCGGAGACGACCAGGACGCGTTTCGCGGTGCCCACGCGCGTGAACAGCGCCCGCCGCGCCGTCCGGTCGGCCAGATCCGCGGCCGCCCATTCGACGCGGCACCGCGGCGCCTCGCCCTTCATGGCGTCGCGCTTGTACTCCTGCATGTCGGGGTAGTCGACGTCCCACCAGGTGAGCGAAGCGGGGAGATCGAGACGCCAGGGCCTCGCGTCCAGGCCCGCGGCGAGATTGAGAACCGTGTCGGCCCCCGCGCGGATCTCCCGCAGGATGATCTCGTCCATCACGGCCGTGCGGACGATCATCGGCCAGGCGAATTTCGTGCCCCCCATGGCCGCCGCGATCCGCTCGCCCACGGGGCCGGCCAGCCGCCGGGCGTAGGGATCGTTGAAGATCGCGTCCGGGCGCTCGGTCTCGAAGGCGCGATACATCGCCACCCAGCGGGCGGTGTCGGAGACGTGGGTGACGACGGGAGTGGTCACGGAATGTGCAGGAGGTACGGCGCCAGCGGATGCGCCACACCGAACCGGAATTCGAACTTCTGGCCCGAGCTCAGCGCGTGCCCGTGTTCATCGAAACGTGCGCGCGCAGGAACAGCTTGTTCACGCTCGAGTCGGCCGCGGTCTTCGTCGCATAGAGCCCGGCGTTCACATCGAGGGTCGGGTACCCGAAGGAGCCCTTCATCCTTGTTCTCGTTGTCCTGCTGAGCCTGGAGCTCCACGAGGGGCAGGGCGGTGAGCGCCACACAGGTCAGCGCCGTTGCGAGTTTGAATGTCATGCCTCGAATTTACTGGACGGACGGCTGACTATCGAGATGGTCCCGTACGGCGCGAGCCAGCGCATGGGCGGTGAACGGCTTCTCGATCAGGGCGAACCCCTGCTCCCGCCGGCTGGACGACGAGACCCGATCGGCCTGCCCCGTCATGCACAGCACGGGGAGCGAGGGCAGCGCGGTTCGCAGCTCCTGCGCCATTTTGAGCCCGGTCATCCCGGGCAAAATGATATCGGTTACAACGAGGGCCGGGCTGACCGCGCCGGTCGCCACCTCCGCCAGGGCCGTCTCGGCGTCGGGCGCCGCGCATACGTCGTACCCGCAATCCATCAGCACCCGCAGGGCCAGCTCACGCATCTGGGCATCGTCCTCGACGAGGAGGATCCGTTCGGTCCCTTCCGGGAGGTCGAGATCGCCCTCGGGCACACTGACGGCGCTGGCGAGCTCTTCCGCGGCCGGGAAGTACAACCGGAAGGTGGTGCCGTGCCCCGGCTCCGAGTAGACCCAGATGTTTCCACCGGCCTGCTTGACGATCCCATAGCAGATGGCGAGCCCCAGTCCCGTCCCCCGGTCCGGCCCCTTGGTGGTGAAGAAGGGCTCGAAGATCCGATCGAGGACCTCGCGCGACATTCCGGTGCCGGTGTCCGACACCGTGATCATCACGTGGGGGCCCACCCGGGACCCGCGTTGCCGGCTGACGTGGCCCTGGTCCACCTGGACGAGCGCCGTTTCGATGCCCAGGGTTCCACCCTCGGCCATGGCGTCGCGCGCGTTGATCGCGAGGTTCAGGATCACCTGCTCGAACTGGCCCGGATCCACCTTGATGGCGGGCAGCTGTTCGGCCAGGCCCCACGACACCTTGATGTTGGAGCCGAGGACGCGGCCCACCAGGCGGCCGAGATTCGTCACCAGGCCGTTGACGTCCACCAGCTGCGGCTTGGTTTCCTGCCGGCGGGCGAAGGTAAGGAGCTGATGAATGAGCCCCGCCGCCCGCTGCCCGGCCTTGCGGATCTCTCCGATGTCCGCGCGCCGGGGGTCCTCGGCGGCCAGGGTACGCTCCACCAGCTGGGCGTAGCCCTGTATGGCGCCGATCAGGTTCGCGAAGTCGTGGGCCACGCCGCCGGCCAGCTGCCCGACCGCTTCCAGCTTCTGCGCGTGCAAGAGCTGGGATTCCAGGCGCTTCCGGTCGGTCAGATCCTCGATCACTGACATGAAGAAGGAGGGACCCCCGCCCGAGGTTCGGACCAGCGAGGTGGTGAGCTGGGACCAGATCGGCGTGCCGTCCTTCTTCACGTAGCGCTTCTCGCGGCGAAAGGGCCCCGACGCTTCGGAAACTCCGTTCAGGTA
>DATMOQ010000203.1:0-8321 GCA_035568195.1 Gemmatimonadales bacterium | reverse complement strand
CGCCTTCTCACTGGAATCGGGCGCGCGGGGGAGGGCCCGCGCGAACGTCGTCGCGGCGCCCGCGAAGTCCGCCCGCAGAAACTTGATGATGCCCAGGTGATAGAGGCAGCCGTAGTCGAGGCTGTCGAGCGCCAGGCCCCGGCTCAAGTCCGCGTACGCCTGGTCGAACTCCCGGACCGATAGGTGGCGATGCCCGCGCTCCCGATAGAACGCGGTGTCGTTAGGAGCGAGCGCCAGTCCATTCGTAAACGTCGCGATGGCCTCGCGATACTGGCGGATGGCCACCTGCGCGGCGCCGAGCCGGGCGATGAGCGCGACGTTCTTCGGGTCCTTCGCGAGGGCGCTCTCCGCCCGCGCGACCGCGCCGGTGTCGCGCTGTGACGTGTACTTGAGATACTCGACCGACTGGGCGGAAACTGGCCCGGCGAGGACCAGGAGGACGGCGAGGTGTCTCACGTGGACTCCGGGGTGTTGGTGAATGTCGCGATCTTGCGGGCAGCCGTCTCAGTGCGCAAGGACCGTCGTGTCCCTCCGTTGCACGTAGTGCAGGCCGAAGCCGCTTACCGCGACGCGCGGCTGGCCCCGCCCGTCCACTACGAGCGAGATGTCCAGCCCGTCACCGAGCGAATCAATCGTGGTCGGGACCCATGAGCCCGCAGTGCCGCAGCTGGTGGCGCAATGCAGGACGAGTGTCTTCGAGCCCAGGTTGCTTATCGGGCCATAAGACGTCGCCACCCAGGGCTGGCCACTCCCGTCGAGTACCAGGGAAACGTCCGGGCCGCTCGAGTCTTGCAGCGACGTAATGGACCAACCCCCCGCCGAGAGACAATTCGCGGAGCAGGTGCCGTAGTGCACCGGCCCACCTCCCCAGGTCGCATACAGGGTTCCGCCCGCCCCCACGAGAATCGAAGGGGTTCGCCCGGTCCGGCCGGTGGCCAGGACCATCGAGCTCCAGCTCGCGCTCGAAGAGCATCCCGAGTCGCACGTGAAGTACGTCAGCGTCCTGGTCGTGTCGGCCCCTTGCACCAGCACATGGACCGCGCCGGAGGGAGCGACGGTGATGGCGGCGTCCGTCTCCTGGAAGTTCCCGGAGTCCAGGAGCACCGAGCTCCAGGAGGCGGAGTCGGTGCAGGACGCGGGGCAGTGCGCGTAGTACATGATCAAGTTGGCCGGCACCTTCCGGTACAGGAGGTTGAGCCCGCCTGCGGGGTCCACGGCCAAAGCGCGGGAATGCGTTCCCTCGAATGAGCCCAGATACCCTTCGAAGACCTTGCCCGACCGCCAGGCGGCCTTGTGATCGCATGCCCCGCCGCAGGTCGCGACCTTGATTCCTGCCACCGATGGCTGAAAATCCTCGTAAGCCACGATTATCCCGCTGGAGGTCCGCACCGACGAGGCGTTGGGACCGATTCCACGGTAGATCCCTGAGTCCACTGTTCCCACCTGCCAGCGTGCCGGGTCCTGGCAATTCTGCACGCACCCCCCGTATTGCAGCCAACCGAACTCCGTTTCCGCTGTGATGAAATCGAATTCGGTGTCCGCTCTCGACAGCAGGTCCAGCCCCCCGAAGGACGGATAATCGGTGACCCCGTCGTCCATCGTGATCCGAACCCATGGAGCCACGGCCGGAGGAATCGTCTTCGGACCCTGCGGGACGTCGTGACAGCCGGCGAGGGCGGCGATCGTGAGGGCGAAGGTGGTGCGTCGGACCAAAGAGGATGTCATGGCGGCCTTCCGTGGGTGTCTATGCACAATCTGCACAGGGGGACGGAAGGGCGCCAGCGCAGGGGAATTCAGCGCACGGGGGGCGGGGGCGCCAGCACGGACCAATGAGCGTCGCGGAACCTCCACGACGCACCCTCGTGCTGTACGACGCCGGTGAGGTACCCGGACTCATCGAGGGTATGCCCGGCCGAGTCGGCACGCACCTCGCGGTACGAGGCCCCGACCACCGCCAGCCCGGGCGCGAGGGGATCCACGCGGATCGAGTCGCCCCACGTGAGCGCGATCCGCGCGATCAGGTGGGTGAGCCCCTCGATGCCCCGTCCGGCGGCCTCGCTCGATCCAAACATCAACTGACCTTCTGCTGCCATGAAGAAGTGGGCACTGTCGGAGAACTCGCGTCGCCAGGCGGCCGGTCCTTCAGCAGTGACGTCGCGCGCCACGTCGCGCATGAAGGCGCGGACACTGTCGGCGATCGACAAGGCCCGCGCCTGCGGCGGGGCGGCGGGGCTTCTCACGCGACCGAGCACGAAGTCAATCGCATCGATCACGAGCTCTGGCTCGTCCTCCTGGATGGCGTGGCCGCTCTTGATGGTGACGATGTGCTCCGCGTACCGCGACCGCCGGAACCACTCGTCGTGCATCTCCCGCCACGCCTCGTGCCCGCGCTCCGTCTGATTGATGTAGGTGGGCTTGGGCGACGGGCGCATGCTGGTCAGCACGGCCAGGGGGATGTCCGGCAGGGGCGTCAGACCCTCCACCGCCCCCGCCGCCTGGATCCGCACCGTCTCACGGGTCTCGGCCGCCTCCGCCCCGGGCTTCATGGTTTTCAAGACCGAGTCGAAATAGGCGCGGAACGCGGCCGGATAGGTGCGGTCGATCAGGCCCCAGCGTTTCACCTGCTGCTCGTGGGTGCCGTCCACCAGCACGAGACCCGCGACTTCGCGAGGGTAGAGAGAGACATACAGTCGGGAGAGCACGCCGCCATACGAGCGCGCGACGAGAATCACCGGCCGCGGCACGTGGAGGCTGTCGAGGAGTCGATGGAGCTCCGCCATCTCCGTGCGCGCCGAGTTGTCGCCGGGACCCGGCTCGGAGTGTCCCAGCCCTGAGCGGGAGTAGAGCACCACGCTCGACCGTTCGGCCACCTGTCGCCAGACCGGCGCCCAATCCTCCCAGGTGTTGCCGAGCCCCGCTTCGAATACGATGGTCGGCGAGCCGCTGCCCGCGCGCACGACGTCGAGCCGATGGGTACCGATGTTCACCAGCTGGGGGGACTGCGCCGCGAGCAGGGCGGGGAGTATGAGCGGAACGAGCAGCGTGGTTTTCATCGGGCTCCTCTAAAACTCGAACTGCTCCATTTTCCGACGGGCGACCCGGAGCGGGATGACCGTCGCCACCGCGCAGAGGAGGGCCACCGCCACCGCGCACGCGATCATCCACGGCGTCACGACGACGGGGTGGCCCTCGTAAAACGCGCGCACATAGGGGTACACCACTTGCGACAGCCCCACGATCACGGCCGCGAGCAGGGCGATGGTGGTCATCATGAACACCAGCCCGCCGAAGGACGTGGGAATCTGCGCGGCATTCTCGGTTTCGAACTGCGGGTAGAGGGTGCCGAAGCCCAGGGCCAGCGCCCCGATGGCGAGGGTGAGCGCGGCGATGGTCGCGAGACTCAGCACCATCATGAACGTGGACGCTTCGAGCAGCACATTGGTGACGCCCGTGAGGATGAGCGCCAGAACGAGGAGCGGCACCGTTCCCACCCAGTACTTGGACCAGAGCAGGGCCCGCAGGTCCAGCGGCGACGAGCGCAGGAGCCACATCTGCCGGCCCTCGAGGGAGACGGCGGGGAAAATGAACCGTGCCGCGATGGAGGTCAAAACGAAGCCCGCAAGACCGAGATTCAGGAACGACACCAGGGTCACGGAATAAAAGCCCACCTGCTCGCCCCGATGCAGGGGGAGCACCTTGATGTTGAAGACGTACACCACCACCAGCACGCCGAGGAGAATCAGCTGGCTCCACTGCGTGGTGTCCCGGAAAAAGAGGCGGATGTCCTTCAGCACGAACTCGCGTTTGGCCACCGACAGGGGCTTGAGGACGAACCCGAGGGAAGACCGCCAGAACCCGCCGCGAATGAAGCGCTCGGCCCCTTCCTGCGCTTTGGTGAACCCGGTGGGATAGAGCCGCCAATGGAGAACGGCTCCCAGCGTGACGAAGCCCGCGGCCGTGCTCCAGAGCAGGAGAAGCGGCAGGAAATCGAACGGGCCGTGCAGCACGCTCATGATGGCGCGGGTGGCCCACTCGCTCGGCAGGAAGGGCGACGTCGGCGTCCGCAGCACCGCGATGAATTCGAGCAGGTTGCGGAAGCCTTCAGGCCGGGCGAGCTGCTCGGGCCGGATGATGCGGAAGAGCAGGATGACGCCGGCCCCGGCGCCAAGCGCAATGATCGACAGGAGGTCGCGGGTGCGGCGGGCGGGGAAGATGTTCACCAGCACCAGCGTCAGGGCCGATCCGGTGACCGCGGGCAGCACGAGCAGCGGCACCATCACGAGAATTGCGTAGGGAGCAAAGAACCAGCCGCCATGATAGATCACGCCATAGGCGGTGAGCAGCGGCACTGCCATCAGCGCCACCATCCACGATGAATGCACGGCGGTCTCGAGGAGCTTCGCGAGATAGAGCCGCAGCCAGTCCACCGGCGCCGAGACCAGGAGATCCAGATCCTTGGCGAGGAAGAAGCTGGACAACGCGGTGATCACGTTCGAGAGGATCAGAATCGACACGAACGACAGCAGGGCGAGGCCCAGCAGCTTTCCGGCCAGCAGCGGGCCCAGCTCTTCGACGCCCCGGAAGTACCGGAGAATGAAGTACAGCACGCCGAACACGCCGGCCCAGAAGGCCAGGCCCGCGACGGTCAACAGGACGACCTTGCCCGCGCCCCCTTCCGCCCGCTCCTGACGCAGACGCTGCAGCGCGGTGCGCCATTTGGGCTGCAGGACGTGGGCGAGAGACGGCTGAATCACCGGGGGGCCCCGAGCACTTCCGCCAGCTCCTTCACGTGGGCTCCGCCGGTGAGCTTGAGGAAGAGCTCCTCGAGGCTCGCGTCCGTCTGATGCTGCTTGCGCAGATCGTCCACCGTTCCTTCGGCCACGATCTTGCCGTGCTGGATGATCGCGACCCGGTCACACATGGCTTCCGCTACCTCGAGGGTGTGCGTGCTCATCAGTACGGTCCCGCCGCGTTCCACGAACTGGCGGAAGATGTCCTTGAGCAGGCGCGCGGCTTTGGGGTCGAGCCCCACCATCGGCTCGTCCACGACGATCACGGCGGGCCGGTGAATCAGGGCGCTCGAGATGATGAGCTTCTGCCGCATCCCGTGACTGTACGATTCCACCAGCTCGTCCTTCCAGCTCGACAGCTCGAAGACGTCCAGCAGCTCGGTGATGCGCCGCTCGACGACATCGCCCTCCTGCCCGTACAGCCCTGCCACAAACCGCAGGAACTCGGCCCCGGTGAGCTTGTCGTAGACGAAGGGGCGGTCGGGAATGAAGCCGAGCTTCTGCTTGGCGACGAGCGGCGTCTGGTGCACGTCGTCGCCGTCGAGGAGGACCCGGCCGTCGGTGGGTCGCAGGATTCCGGCGATCATCCGCAGGGTGGTGGTCTTGCCCGCGCCGTTGGGGCCCAGGCAGCCGTAGAGCAGACCCTTCTCCACCTTGAGGGAGATGTGGTCCACCGCCACGAACGAACCGTAGTGTTTGGTCAGGCCGTCCAGCTGAATCATTGCGCCTCGAGCGTGAGCGTCCCCAGCCGGGTGGCCATCACGGCGCGCCGGGCCGGCAATCCGATCATCAGTCGCAGGTGAGAAGCGTCCGCGGGGAACTGGTCGTCGACCGGGTCCACGGGCACCCACTGTCCCAGCCACACCTCAGGCCAGTCGTAATAGTAGAAGCGGGCGCCGACCCGGCGTACCCCCGCCACCCGCCGGGTGGGGATGCCCACCGACCGGGCCATCGTCACATAGAGGATGGTGGCGGCGTCGAAGTCTCCCTTGCCCGCCGACATGGACAGCAGGGCCTCCGGCCGCAGGGTCGAGGTGTCGGGCCGGACGCGCTGAGCCACCCAGTGCGTGATCAGGGCGGCGACCTTCACGGGGTCCCGCTCATTTCCGATCAGCCGCATCAACGGAAATCCCACGTCCAGGGCGGCGACGGGAATCAGGGGCTCGGGCCGCAGGGTGCCTTGAAACAGGGTATCCCGCTTGGGAAGCCGGTACCTCGGCTGCAGACTGTCGATCACGAACTGGCGGACCAGCACCGTGTCGCCGGACAGGGTTTGGCCGTCCCCGGTGAGGTCGAACGCCGAGAGCGGCGCCCCGGCCAGGCGGACCCGCATTTCCGGTCCCGCGGGCCGGGGCGCGGCGGGCGGAAACATCGGGACGAGGCCCGGGCGGGGGGCCGCTGAGGCCTGCTTGATCCGCACCGTGTCGCGGTGCCGGAAGTTCTGCACGGCGAGCTCGAACGCCGTTCGCGTGTACACGGTGCCGGACGCGCTCTCCTCCCGGACCACCCGGCCCTGGGCGTCGATCCAGATGCGGGTGGGCCCGCCCCCACCGGTGGCATCGACGCGGAACGTGGGCGTGGTATCGAGATGCGCCGGGACCCAGCTCATCGTCGTCGAGTCGTACGCGGCACTGTCCGGCGTGGTGAACGTCGTCTCGGCGGCGACCCGGATCTTGACGTCCCGCTCGATGAGCAGGGGGGCATCGAAAAGGCGGACGTCGTACGTGGCGCCCACCTTCATCTCGCCGCCGAACGCGAGCCGGAGCGGGAGAAGGGACGGAATCACCGGGGTGCGGCGCATTTTCATGTCCGTGTGCGCCGTGATATGCCCGTCGGAGACCGCGAGCTTGAGCGAGCTGTCGGGGCCGAAGAGTCCGAACGCGGTGTAGCGATGTCCGTCTTCCGCGTAGTTGACGTCGATCGACTCCAGCCGGAGGGCGCGGGACAGCTTGGACTCCGATCGGGAGACGGTGCGGTGCAGCCGCCCGTCCACCGGAATCTCGATCACCTGCGCGTCGACGACGCGTAACGAGTCGGGGATCGTGTCCAGCGTGGTGGAGGAATACCCGAGCTGGGTGCCGCCGACGTCGATCCGGTAGTAGGTGGCGCCGGGCTGGACCGACAGCGCGGCGTCGGCCAGGCGGGCGCCGGTGGACTGGAAGTAGACGCGCTTCACCAGCCAGGCCATGGACACGGCCCAGACGATCAGGATCAGGAGGGCCGAGTGCTTCCGGGTCACGAAGCGCGCGTCGCGGCGCGCCGCACGGCGGCCTCGATCAAGGCTTTCTCGTCGGCGTTGTCCACCACGAACGATACGTCTGCCGGGAAGGTCGAGCGGGCGCGATGCTGCTCCAGGACATCGATGAGGAGGTCCACGACGTCCTGGGCCCGGAGAGTGCCGGCGCCGCCGTCGGCGCCCAGGAGGGGCGCGGCCACGTGGGCGAACTGCCATTCGGAGGCCTGCTGCAGCGCGGCCCGCCAGGCGCGCGCCACCAGCTCCCGGGTGGGGGGCTTGGTCGGCTCGTCCCGGATGACGGCGTGAATCACGAACTCCGCCGGCAGCTCGCCGCCGCCGGCGGTGACCACGGCGCCGCCCAGAGCGAGACTGCTGGACACCCGCAGACTGGCGCGGAATCCGGGGCCGCCGGCCTGGTCGAGACGTTCGAGGGCCGGCGTGAGCGAGTCGAAGTGACTGCTGGTGGGGCGAACGACGGCATCGGCGGGACAACGGGCGAGGTCGGTCACGACCGCGCGAATCACCGGGCGGTGGCCTCCCGCGCGCGGCGATAGTACACGGTCGCTTCGTCGGGACGACGCAGACGATCGAGCACCACGCCCAGTCCGTACAGCGCCCGGGGATGGGTGGCGTCCACGGTCAGGGCCTGCTCGTAGGTCTGCCGCGCACTCTCGAGATCGTCCACGTGATTGAGCGCCTCACCCAGGCGGCACCAGATCGTCACCGCCGCCGGGTCGAGCTCCACGGCCCGACGGAACTGCGGGACGGCCTGCGCCCAGAGTCCGCGCCGCGCGAGCGTCACGCCCGTCTCGGCCAGCGCGAGGGCTGCGGGCACGGGACCAACAGTCCCGGGGGCCGGGGCCGGTGCGGGAGCCGGAGCGGGTTCAGGTGCTGGAGAGGCCGGCGGCGCCGAGACAGTGACTGGAACGGGCATCCGCGACTTGGGAACACCACCGGCCGCGGCCAGGGCGAAGGAGCCGGGCAGGAGTGCGACGTCTTCGGTAAAAGCCGCGGCCTCAGCCAGAAGCTGCGCCGCCACGCGTGCGCGCTCGGCCACCGGGGGCCAGCGCCGTAAATGCCGTCGGGTCACGTCACTACCTCACGCTCGAGCCAGTCCAGGTACGCCTGCAATCCGCGCTCCGCGGGGAACGCGAGCAGCTCGGGAACTTCGTAGGGGTGCCGCGCCCGTACCTCCGCTACCAGCGCGTCCCAGCGCGACGCATCGGTCTTCAGCAGCACCACCGCTTCGGATTCTTCCTTCATTTCGTTCTTCCAGCGGTAGATCGACGTCGCCG
>DATMOQ010000202.1:0-2424 GCA_035568195.1 Gemmatimonadales bacterium | reverse complement strand
TGAATCAGAACGTCACGCAGTTCCCGGTCGACATCAACATCCTCAACCCCGGGCACGTGCTGAAGCCGGGCATGAACACCGAGGTCGAGATCCACGTCGGCACCCGCGACTCGGTGCTGGCCATCCCCACGTCCGCCTTGCGGACCCAGAAGGACGTGGCGTCGGCCGCGCAGGTGCTGGGACTCGATCCCACGCAGGTGATGGCGCAACTGGCGGCCCAGGCGCCCAAGCCCGCGCCGAACATCAAGGGTGACACGGCCGCGTCGATGGGGAATTCAGCGGCGGCCCCCGGCACCATGACCCTGCCGGACGGGCGGACCGTGAAGCTCCCTGCGGGCGTCACGGCAGCACAGATGCAGGCGGTGTTCGCCAAGATGGCCGGGGGGAACTTTGCCTCCTTGACCCCCGCCGACCGGGATCTCTTGACCAAGATGCGGCAGGCGAATGGCGGCGGAATGGGTGGAGGGGGCGGCGGTCGCGGCCGGGGCGGGTTGGGCGGTGGACCAGGGGGCGGCGCCGGCACGGGGCAGTCGAACACCTACATCGTGTTCGCACTCCGGGGCGGGAAACCCACTCCGGTGACCATCAAGACCGGCCTGTCCGATCTGGACTACATCGAGGTCGCGAGTGGACTCACCGAGCAGGACACCGTGCTGCTCCTGCCCAGCGCGTCGCTGGTGCAGTCACAACAGCAGTTCAAGCAGCGGGTGCAGGGCATCACGGGCGGCGGACTGCCCGGCGTCCGGCAGCAGCCACAGGCGGCGGGAGCGCGGTAGCCATGCTGCTCGGCGAGATCATCAGAGTCGCCCTCACGGCGATCCGGGCCAACAAGCTGCGGTCGCTCTTGACCATGCTCGGCATCATCATCGGCGTCGGCGCGGTGATCACGATGGTCGCGCTCGGCACCGGCGCGCAGAAGGCGGTCCAGGAGCGGATCCAGGCCCTCGGCCCCACCCTGCTCACGGTGTTTCCCGGCCAGAGCTTCCGCGGAGGCGTCGCGTTCAGCACGCGCGTCAGCCTCACGATGGACGACGACACAGCGCTCCTGAACAATCGGCAATACATCAGCGAAGTGGTGCCGGAGCTGTCGGGCAACCTGCAGGTCCAGTACGCGAACCAGAATATCAACACGACCGTCCTGGGCAGCACGGCCAACTACTTCTCCGTGCACACCTACTCCATGGTGGCGGGCCGGATGTTCACGACCGGCGAGGACGACGCCCGGAAGCGGTACGCCGTGCTCGGCGGCATGGTGCCGGAAGAGCTGGGCGCCAATCCCCAGGGCATGATCGGACAGCAGATGCAGATCCGCGGGATCCCGTTCGAGATCATCGGCGTCCTGTCGAACAAAGGCTCGCAGGGATTCAACAATCCGGACGAGCAGATCCTGATTCCCCTCCAGACCGCCCGCTACCGCATTTTCGGATCGAACCGGCTCCGCGACCTCACCGTGGAAGTGGGCGACCTAGCCAACATGAACCTCGGCATGATCGAGATCGAAGGGATTCTCCGCCGGCAGCACAAGATCCGCCCCGGCATGGATGACGACTTCCAGATCCGGAATCAGACCGACATTCTCTCGACCTTCCAGGAGACCGCGCAGACGTTCGGCTTCCTGCTCGCGGGCATCGCGACCGTCAGTCTCATCGTGGGCGGCATCGGCATCATGAACATCATGCTGGTGTCGGTCACCGAGCGCACCCGGGAAATCGGCGTCCGGAAGGCGCTGGGCGCCACCCGGTTCAATATCCTCTTCCAGTTTCTGGTCGAGGCGCTGGTCCTCTGCATGGCGGGCGGCATCATCGGCATCATCATCGGCAGCGCGGGGGCCATCGTGCTGTCGCAGCTGGCCCACTGGAACACGTCGATCTCCTTCTTCGCCATCCTTCTGGCTTTCTTCTTCAGCGCCCTCGTGGGCCTCTTGTTCGGGGTTTGGCCCGCCCGGCGCGCCGCGAGCCTCGATCCCATCGACGCGCTGAGATACGAATAGCCGGAGACGAACAGCGGCAAACGGGAGACGGGAAGCGGGAAACGTGGTCTTACCCGTTTCCCGTTTCTCGTTTCCCGTCCCTCGATTACCTTCCCGGGCGTGATCCTCTCGATCTTGATTGCCCTCCAGGGGCCGGCGGCGGCCTCCACCGACCCGCGCCCCGTGTATGACGGACGCGCCCGCGCGCTGACCGCCACCATCCCGCGGTTCGACGCCAAGGTCACCATCGACGGCAACCTGGACGAACCGGTGTGGGGCCAGGCCGCGCTCCTCACCGGCTTCTCCCAGTACACGCCCGTGGACGGCCTGCCGGCCGCCGACTCGACCCAGGTGCTGGTCTGGTACGGGCCCGACGCCATCTACTTCGGCATCCGCGCGTATGAGCCGCACGGCGATGTGGTGCGGGCCACCATGGCGGACCGCGACGCGATCGA
>DATMOQ010000201.1:0-2465 GCA_035568195.1 Gemmatimonadales bacterium | reverse complement strand
CGGTCGGCGCTGCCGCCAAGCGTTCCCGTGATCGGGTTTTCTGGAGCGCCCTTTACCGTGGCGTCGTACGCCATCGAAGGCGGCTCGTCCCGCAATTTCGTCGAGACCAAGCGGTTGATGTACGGCCATCCGACCGCGTGGGACGACCTGCTCGGGCGGCTGGTGCGGGTCCTGGGGGATTACCTCGCTGCTCAGACGGCGGCCGGCGCCGAGGTCCTGCAGGTATTCGATACCTGGGCGGGCATCCTGAGCCCTGACGACTACCGCCGTTACGTCCTTCCGCACTCCCGCGCCCTGTTCGCCCGGCTCGCGCTCCTGGGTGTTCCCGTCATTCACTTCGGCGTGAACACCGGCGAGCTCCTGCCGCTGCTGGTCGAAGCGGGTGGGGACGTGATCGGGCTGGATTGGCGGATCGGCCTCGACGACGGATGGGCGCGCGTCGGAGGGGAGCGCTCGGTGCAGGGGAATCTCGACCCGGCGGCGCTCTTCGCTCCGCCCGCGGAGCTCGAGGCCCGGGTTCGAGATGTGATCGCGCGGGCCAAGGGGCGCACCGGACACATCTTCAACCTCGGCCACGGTGTCCCGCCGGGAACGCCGGTCGATGCCGTCCGCCGGGTGGTGGACCTCGTCCACTCACTCACCGCGTGAGTCCCCCCACCGTCGGCGTTCTGATGATGGCGTACGGGGGCCCCGACCGCCTCGACGACGTCGAGCCCTATCTCCTGGACGTGCGCGGCCATCGGCCCACGCCGGCGCACGTGGTGAGCGAAGTGCGCCAGCGGTACGCGGCCATCGGCGGGCGGTCTCCCATCCTCGAGCGGACGCGCGCCCAGGCCCGGGCCCTGGAAGAGTCACTGGGGGCGTACGGATACCCGCTCCCGGTCGCGGTCGGCATGCGGCACTGGCGCCCCCGGATCCCGGCCGCGCTCGCCGAGCTCTCCACCCGGGGGGTACGCCGTGTGGTCGGCCTGGTCATGGCACCGCACTACTCGCGGCTGTCCATCGAGCTCTACTTCCGGCAGGTCGACGAGCACATTGGAGACTCGTCGTTCGCCGGGATTTCCGACTGGCACCTCCTGCCGGGATATGTCGCGGCCGTCGTCGACCGCGTCCGCGATGCCCAGGCACGCTTCCCCGTCGACGTGCGGGGCAGGGTCCCCGTGATCTTTACGGCCCACAGCCTGCCGAGCCGGATTCTGGAATCGGGGGATCCGTACCCGAATCAGCTTGCGGCGTCGGTCCAGGCCATCGCGCAGCGCTTCGACAACGGGGACTTCCGGCATTACTTCGCCTACCAGTCGGCCGCCCTCACCCCTGATCCCTGGCTCGGCCCCGATGTGAGCGCCGTCCTGGGCCGCCTCGCGGATCAAGGTGAACGCGACGTCATCGTCGCGCCCATCGGATTCACGTGCGAACACGTGGAAGTGCTCTACGACGTCGATGTCGAGCTGCGCCGCCAGGCGAACGGTCTCGGCGTACACCTGGAGCGGGCGGGGATGGTGAACGCCGACCTACAGATGATGGCGGGCCTGGCCGACCTCGTGGTCGCCGCCGCGCGGCGCGAGGGCTGGATGTGAGCGGGATCGTGATCGTGGGTGGCGGGATCACGGGGCTGGCGGCCGCCCAGCGTCTGGCCGCCGCCGGGGTCCCATTCACGCTCGTCGAGCGGGACCACCGTGTGGGCGGAAAGATTCTCAGCCGCCGAGTCGACGGATTCCTGGTCGAGGGCGGTCCCGACTGCTTTCTGTCTTCGAAACCCGGGGGCGTGGGCCTGGCCCGCGCCCTGGGCATCGATGGACTCCTGCAGGGCACCGACGCCACGCACCGTGGGACCTTCGTCAAGCGCGGGGGGCGCCTCCACCCCCTCCCCGAAGGCATCACCGGCCTCGTGCCGGCCCGTCTGGCACCGCTCCTCACGACCCGTCTGCTCTCTCCGGTGGGCCGGATTCGCGCGGGCCTCGAGGCCCTCGTGCCGCGCGGAGGCGATGGACGAGAAGAGAGCATCGCGCAGTTCGCCTCGCGACGCTTCGGCGTGGAAGCGTATCGCTGGGTGGTGGAACCCCTGCTCTCCGGTGTCTATGCGGGTGACGGCGCCCACCTTTCGCTGGCCGCGACCTTCCCGCAGCTGGCCCTCGCGGAGCGTGAGAATGGCGGCGTGCTCCGGTCCGCCTGGCGTGGAAAGGGCGGTGTGACCCGGGAACGGGGCGGGTTCCTGTCGCTCCCGGACGGTCTGGAGCAGCTCGTCCGCGCCGTGGTCACCCGGGTGTCCCCGGCCGCACTGCAGCTCGGTGTCGCCGCGCGCGCGGTGACCGCGTGGGGGAATGGTTTCCGGGTCCGGCTCGACGACGGCCGCACCCTCGACGCCGACCAGGTCCTCCTCACGACGCCGGCGTTTGTGAGTGCGGAGCTGGTGAGTGATCTGGAAATGCAGCTCGCTCAGGAGCTCTCCCGAATTCCCTTCGTCT
>DATMOQ010000200.1:0-3724 GCA_035568195.1 Gemmatimonadales bacterium | reverse complement strand
CATGAGATCGACGTCACGCTCTGCGACCTGGTGGCCGATCACCGGGCCGCGACGCCGTCGGCCGCCGCCCAGATGGCCACCCCCGACCGGAACGAAGTCCTGAGTGACTTGGGCCACCTGGGCGTGCGGCTGGCCCAGGGGCTGGCGGGCCGGGCGCAGCGGATGGAAGAACGGGTGGAGCGCGTCGGAGATCGGCTCCTGGGCAGAATCGAGACGCGGCTCCAAGCCGTCAGCTATCAGCTGTCAGCCGTCAGCGGGCGCCTCGACGCCCTGTCTCCGCTGGGGACGCTTGCTCGCGGGTTTGCGGTGCCGAGGGACGCGACCGGACGGGTCTTGCGGCGCGCCGCGGACTTCCGTCCCGGCGATCCGTTCGTGCTGAGAGTGGTGGATGGCGCCGTGAACGCCCGGGTCGAGAAGAACTGATGCCTGCCGCTCCCGACTTCGGAAAGGAGCTGGAGCGGCTGGAGGCCATCGTGCGCCAGCTCGAGACTCCCGACATCGATCTCGATCAGGCCCTCAAGCTCTTCGAAGAAGGCGTGGAACGCCTGCGCGCCGCGCGCGAGCGCCTGGGCGCCGCGCAGGCGAAGGTCAAGCAAGTGCTCGCCGATCACGCCGGAACGCTCAAGGTTGACGATCTCGACGGCTGAGACGGCCATGCGCGGCCTCGACGCCTACCTGGCCGATTGCAGGCAGCGCGTGGATGCCGTGCTGGCGGAATGGAGCGGTGACGCCGAGCAGTTCTGGACGGCGCCCGTGGCCGCCGCGGTGCGCTACAGCCTCCTCTCTCCTGGAAAGCGCCTCCGGCCCACGCTGGTCTTCTCGGCCTATGAGTCCCTGGGCGGCACCAACGCCGCCGTGGCCGAGCTGGCGGCCGCCGTCGAGGTGGTACACGCGTACTCCCTGGTGCACGACGACCTCCCCTGCATGGACAACGACGATCTGCGCCGGGGGCGGCCCACCACGCATCGCGCCTTCGACGTCCCCACGGCCACGCGGGCCGGTTACCACATGGTGGCCCTCGCCGCCCGCGTCCTGGCGCGCGGGATGGACCGCATGGGCCTGTCGCTCGATCGGCAACGGGACATCGCGCTCGAGCTGTTTCGCGCCGCGGGCGCGGGCGGGATGATCGGGGGCCAGGCCCTGGACCTGGAGGGGGAGGGGGGCGGGCTGGACCTGGCCGGGTTGCGGGAGGTGCACGCGCGTAAGACCGGCGCCCTCATCGCCGCGTCCTGCGTCATCGGCGCGCTGGCCGCCGGGGACGATGTGCCGCCGCAGCGGATCGAAGCCCTCCGGGGCTACGGGGAGTCCATCGGGCTCGCCTTCCAGATCGCCGACGACGTGCTGGACGCGACGGCCACGTCCGATCAGCTGGGGAAGACGGCGGGGAAGGACGAAGCCCAGGACAAGACCACCTTCGTGACCCTGCTGGGGGTCGGGGCCGCCCGGGCTGAGGCGGAGCGGCTTTCCGCCGCGGCGGTGGCCCGCCTGCTGGACGCGGGGTTAGTTTCCCCTACGCTGGTGGAGTTGGCGCACTACATCGTGACCCGACCCAACTAAGAGCCTATGGCCCTGCTCGACCGAATCAACGGACCCGAAGACGTCAAACAGCTTCCCCAGGAGTCGCTGCCGGCGCTCGCGGACGAGGTGCGCCAGCGCCTCATCGACGTCGTGTCACAGACCGGCGGGCACATCGGCGCCGGACTGGGCGTGGTGGAGCTGACGGTGGCGCTCTGCCGGGCCTTTGATTCACCGCGCGACAAGATCGTCTGGGACGTGGGGCACCAGGGGTACCCGTGGAAGATCCTGACCGGGCGCAACGGCCGGTTCCCGACGCTCCGCCAGCCGGGCGGGTTGAATGGGTTTCTGCGGCGGAGCGAGAGCCCCCATGACCAGTTCGGCGCGGGACACGCGGGGACCGCGCTCTCGGCGGCACTGGGCATGGCCACGGCCCGGGATCTGGCGGGGGACGACTACCGGGTGCTCGCGGTGGTGGGGGACGGCGCCATGACGTGCGGGCTGCCGTACGAGGCTCTCAATAACGCCGGGCACTCGAACCGCGACATCATCCTGGTCTTGAACGACAACGGCATGTCCATCGCGCCCAACGTCGGCGCGATGAGCAAATACTTGGGCTCCGTGATCGCGAACCCGCTCACCGTCCGCGTGCGCGAGATGGTGAAGGGAATGATCGAGCGGGCCTCGCACCTGGTGGGCGGACCCAAGCTGGTGGAGTTCGCCAAGACCGTCGAAGAGAGCGTCAAGAACCTCTGGTCTCCCGGCATGCTCTTCGAGGAGCTGGGGTTCCGGTACTTCGGTCCCATCGACGGCCACAACATCGATCAGATGCTCTCGACGTTTGAGATCGTGAAGTCCCTCAAGGGTCCGCGCGTGCTCCACGTGCTCACCCACAAGGGCAAAGGCTTCCCGCTTCCGGAGCCCGATCTCGAGAAGTACCACGCCCGCGCGCCTTACGACCCGGTCACCGGAAAGCTCAAGCCGGTCGCGCCCGGCGCCCCCCAGTGGACGAAGGTCTTCGGGGAGGCGCTGGTCCAGCTCGGCGCCGAGTATCCGCATCTGGTTACCATCACGGCGGCGATGCCGTCGGGCACGGGGACCAACCTCTTCCAGAAGAAGTTCCCCGAGCGGTTTTTCGATGTCGGGATTGCCGAAGGGCACGCCACGACGTTCGCGGCCGGGCTGGCCACCCAGGGTGTCCGCCCCGTGGTCGCGATCTATTCGACGTTCCTGCAGCGCGCGTACGACAACATCATCCACGACGTGGCCATTCAGAAGCTGCCCGTCATCTTCGCGATGGACCGTGCCGGGATGGTGGGAGACGATGGCCAGACGCACATGGGGCTCTACGACATCGCCTACATGCTGGCCGTGCCGGGGATGACGGTGACCGCGCCGCGGGACGGACGGGAGCTGGTGGGCCTGCTGCGCTGCGCGCTCCAGCATGACGGGCCCTTCTCGATCCGCTATCCGCGCGACAAGACCATCGGTGAGGTCCCGCCGGCGGCGGAGATCCCGGCGGTGCCCTACGGCTCCTGGGAAATCCTCCGCAAAGGCAAGGACGGCGCCATCCTCGCGGTGGGCGTGATGTGCCAGCCCGCGCTCGACGCCGCCGTCCAGCTGGCGGAAGACGGATGGGACCTGACCGTGGTGAACTGCCGCTTCCTGAAGCCGCTCGACCGCGCCACGCTCGACGCGCTGGTGCGCGAGCACCAGCTCCTGGTCACGGTCGAGGACGGCACGGTGGTGAACGGCTTCGGGGCGTATCTCGCCGGTGTCGTCGAGACCACCGCCCCGGGCGTGCGCGTGGTGCCGCTGGGCGTTCCCGACCGCATTTACGAGCATGCCCCGCGGGCCCAGCAGCTCGCCGAGGTGGGGCTCACGGCCGACGGGATCGTGACGCGTTTCCGCGCGCTCGCCGCCGAGGAGTCGCTCACTCCCAAATGAATCTCGGGGTCGTCGGCAACGCCAATTACCGCGACCTCGGGACCGTGCTCGCCCAGCTGGCGCAGGCGGCCCCAAAGCTCGGCGTCACGTTCCACGCGGAACCCGATCTCCTGAAGCTCTGGCCGGCCACGCCGGCCCCCGCGGTCCTGACCGAGTCCTCCAAAATCGACTGCCTGCTGACCCTGGGCGGGGATGGCACCCTCCTGCGGGGCGCGCGCCTGCTGAAGGGCGCGGGGACCCCGGTCCTGGGCGTGAACCTGGG
>DATMOQ010000199.1:0-6246 GCA_035568195.1 Gemmatimonadales bacterium | reverse complement strand
CGGTGCCACGTCGCGCCCTGCCGCGTGTGGGCCAGGGTGAGCGTCCGGCGGTCGAGGTCGCGCACCCGCGCGCGGGCCAGCGCCTGGGCCAGATGGGCCGTCACGCGCTCGATGTTGGCCATCACCTGGTCGGGGTGGGGGAAGACTCCCGTGTTGAGCTGCTGGAGCAGGAATCGCGTGGTCCCGCCGCCGTGACGGTAGGTGACCAGGTGGGCGGCGTGGATGTGGCCGCCGGGAAAGGGCTCGAGCGCGGCGAGGGTCCCCGGGGTGGCGAACGCGTGAGCCGCGTCGAGCGCGGGATCGGCCGCTAGCGCCACGGCTCCGCCGGATACGTGCCCCCGGTGGTCTCGGCACGCAGGAAGGTCTCCACGCGTGGCCGGTCCGCCGGGTACGTGACGCCGCACCAGCGCTCGCCCCCGGGGAGCACCTGGACGCGCAGGCTCTTCCGCCGAATCAAGTCCTGCACCGCCGTGGGAAGCAGGAACTCCTCGTTCCCGCCATCCTGGGCGTGCGTCATCCGGAAATCCTCGAAGCGCGCGTCGAGCAGGTCGAACATGGCGGCCGGGAATCCCCACGCGTTCATCGACACGACCGTATCGGGAGAGAACGCCGCACGATCGCGGATCCCGCGGACTTCGGTGATCGCGTCGAGCCAGCCCGCGCCGTCGACGTGCAGGACGGCGCGCGTCACGCCCCCCGCTTCTGAGAGCGTAGCGGCAAGCGGGTAGCCCACCAGGCCGGCGGTGGGAGGGTTGCCGGGAGGAACCGACAGGAATTTGCCGAGCGAGGCGATGGCCGATCGGCCGTAGAAGTCGTCCGCGTTGATGACGGCAAAGGAGCCGGCGACGGCGCTGCGCGCCGTGAGCACCGCTTGTCCCGTTCCCCAGGGCTTGGTCCGGGGAGCGGGAATTTCCTGATAGACCACGGAGATGGGCAGCGTGGGAGACCAGGATGGAATGAGGCGCTCCCGGAACACGGGCTCGAGCTCGCGCCGGATCACGAGCACCGCCGCCGCGAATCCGGATCGGCGTGCGTCGTGGAGGGAGTAGTCCATCAGGGTCGCGCCACCGGGACCCAGGGGCTCGAGCTGTTTCGGCGCGCCGCCATACCGGGTGGCCATGCCGGCGGCGAGAATCACGAGCGTCGGGCCGCTCACGCGGGGCTCCGGTAGAGCGCGACCTCCGCCAGGGATGGCCGGCCCAGAGACGAGGTCATGCTGACTCGTACGCGATCGGCCGTCACCGGGTTGACCCGGACAATGCGCTTGGCGCCGATGGTGGTCCCGGTTCCGATGGTGCGCCAGCGGCTCCCTTCGTCGGTCTCGAGGGTGAAACGCTCCACGCGTTGCCCCCGCGCGATCTCTTCGCGGAGCACGACGGTATCGAAGCGGGCCAGCCCCGTCAGGGTGACCATTACTCCGGATGCGTCGTGCCGCACGAAGGCGGACGCCGCGAGGTTCCGGGAGAACCACGCGGACCGGCGAGCGCCGAAGGCTGTCAGGTTCGCGACGTCCCCGGCGCTCAAAAGGCCGTCCCGGTTGGGCGGGACGTTGAGCAGGAGTCCGGCGTTCCGCCCCACCGACGACACGTAGAGGTCGAGCAGATTCGTGGGGGACTTCACTTGCGCGTCTTCGGCCGGGTGCCAGAACCAGCCGGGCCTGATGGACACGTCGGCTTCCCCCGGTCGCCACACGGAGCCGTGCGGATCGCCATGCTGCACCTCAGCGGTTACGGCGTCTCCCCCGGCGCCGGGGTAGGGCACCACCGCCGGATCCACGGCGCACCAGTTGGGGTCGCCGGCCGAGCCGTCTTCGCTTCCCACCCAGCGGATGTCGGGCCCCGCGTCGGAGAAGATCAGGGCCCTGGGCTGGTGCTGTCTGATCAGCTGGTGATACCGGTCCCAGTCGTAGGTCTGCTTCTTCCCGTTGGGTCCTTCGCCATTGGCGCCGTCGAACCAGATCTCCACCAGGGGACCGTAGCGAGTGAGGAGCTCGGTGAGCTGGGCGCAGTAGAAGTCGTTGTACCGGGGCGAGTCGCCGTACGAGGGCTCGTGCCGATCCCAGGGAGAGAGATAGAGGCCGGGCTCCAGGCCTTCCGCGCGCGCGGCGTCGACGAACTCGCGGACCACATCGCCCTGGCCGCCCCGAAACGGACTGGATTTCACCGAGTGCGAGGTCGCCGCACTGGGCCAGAGGCAGAAGCCGTCGTGATGTTTGGCAGTGAGGATCATGCGGCGGAAGCCGCCGGCGCGGGCGGAACGGGCCCACTGACGGGCGTCGAGCGCCGTCGGATTGAACAGGCTCTCGGCTTCGGTTCCGAGTCCCCATTCGCGATCGGTGAAGGTGTTCACGCCGAAGTGGAGAAACATCCCCATCTCGCCCTGGTGCCAGGCGAGTTGCGCAGGAGACGGAAGGGCAAGGCGCGGGGGGGAAGACGTGAGGGGAATACGTCCGCGGGCAGCACCGAGGCCCACGGCAGAAACGCTCGCCAGGAAGTTCCGCCTGCTGGTCAGCTGTTGCTCCGGCGACTCCGGCGCGACAAAGCGAGCATCACGATTCCGAACGCGACCATGGCCAGTCCCCACCAGCGGTCGATGTCCACGCCCGTCGACGTCCAGCCATATCCAGACAGGAGGAGGCCGATGATCAGGAACAGCGCACCGATGGGGAGACGAAGGTCGAGTCCCATATCCCTTTCTACTACTAGGCGAAGATCAGGTTCAAGATCAGGGTCAGGCTCAGCACGATGAGCGCGAGCGTCAGCGGCCTCTTGAGCCAGGGGAGCTGCTCATCCTTTGGCCGATCGGTGAGTGCCCAGACCAGTCCCTTGAGCTCCGCGTCCTGTCGCGGGCGCGTCATCAAGGACACCACGATGGTGACCACGAAGCAGGTGGTCCACGCGAAGATGGCGGTCCAGAAGGTCTGGGCCAGCTCGCTCGGGTAGGTGGTGAGCACGCCGAAGAACCCGCCCTTGATGCCGGGCACCGCGCCGGCCGGAAGCGTGAATCCGTGGTGCAGGGCGGCCGCGAGCGTTCCCGAGAGCAGCCCGGTGAAGGCGCCATGGCCGGTGGTCCGGCGCCAGAACATGCCGAGCGCGAAGGTGGCGAAGAGGGGCGCGTTCACGAACGCGAACACCAGCTGCAGCATGTCCATGATGTTGTTGAAGCGGCTGGCGGCGTACGCGGCGGCGATCGAGAGGAGCACCCCCACCACCGTGGCCGCGCGTCCCATCGAGACGTAGTGGGCATCGGGCGCATCGCGGCGGATGTAGCTCTGGTACAGGTCGTAGGTCCACACGGTGTTGAACGCCGTGACGTTGCCCGCCATCCCCGACATGAACGACGCGAGGAGCGCGGTGATGCCCAGCCCCAGCATGCCGGCGGGGAAGAAGTGGACCAGCATCATGGGAGTGGCGAGGTCGTAGTCGGCGACGGGCGCGCCCTGCGCGGTCATCATGGCGTGGCCCAGCGCGTCCAGCTTGGGCGGCACGAGCCCGATCACGCCGTGGCCCGCCACGGCGAGCGCGATCATGCCGGGCAGGATGACGAGAAATGGGAAGAGCATTTTCGGGAACGCGGCCAGGAGCGGTGTCCGGCGGGCGGCGGTCATCGAGTCCGCGGCCATGGCGCGCTGGACCACCAGGAAGTCGGTGCACCAGTAGCCGAACGACAGGACGAATCCCAGTCCCATCACGAGTCCGAACCACTCGACGCCGACGGGGTTGTGGGCGGCGGCGTCCATGTGGCGCCACGCCTCCGTATAGGCGCCGGGCGCGAAGCCGTGGGCGGTCGACATTTCCGCGAGACGGGCCTGGAGGCCGTGCCACCCGCCGACGGCGTTCAGGCCGAGGATGACGAGGGGCGCGAAGCCGAACACGATGAGAAAGAACTGCAGTACTTCATTATAGATGCTGCTGGTGAGGCCGCCCAGGAACGTGTAGGTGAGCACGATGGCGGCGGAGAGGATCACCGCGGTGGTGAAGTCCCAGCCCAGCAGAAGATTGAAGAGCTTGCCCATGGCGTACAGCGAAATTCCGGAGCTGAAGACCGTCATCACCGCGAAGGACACGGCGTTGACGGCGCGGGTCTTTTCGTCGAACCGGAGCTTCAGGTATTCGGGGACGGAGCGGGCGCGCGAGCCGTAATAGAACGGCATCATGAAGAGCCCGACGAACACCATCGCCGGGATGGCGCCCACCCAGTAGAAGTGGCTGGTGGCGACGCCGTATTTGGCGCCGGAGGCCCCCATGCCGATGACCTCCTGCGCGCCGAGGTTGGCGGAGAGGAAGGCCAGGCCGGCGATCCAGGCGGGGACGGCCCGGCCGGCGAGGAAGAAGTCGGTGCCGGTGCGGACCGAGCGGCGGAGGACGATGCCGATCCCCAGCACGAACGCGAAGTACACCGCCATGATGGCGTAGTCGATGCCGGCGAGATGGGCCTGTGCCATGGGGCGGGAATGTGCAGGCTGCTTGCGGAGGCGGCAAGCCGGGCGCGATCTTGGGGCGCGATGATCAATCCCTTATTACTCGTCCTCACCGTGACCATTCAGGCTCCGACCGACTCGATCGCCATCATCCCCAGGCCCGTATCGGTGACGCGACACCCGGGGTCGTTCGTTCTCCGTGACCGGATGAATGTTCTGACGACGGAGGATCTGCGGCCCCTCGCCGATCAGCTGGTGGCGTATCTCCGGCCGGCCACCGGGTACGAGTTCTTCGTTTCCACGCTGACCACTCCCTCGCAGGAGCCGGGTCGTGCCACGCCCTTCATCGCCCTTCGGGTCGACAGTTCTCTCGCGGTCCATGGCCCCGAAGCGTATTCCCTGACGGTCAATGTCGGGATAGTCGTGATCCGGGGGGCGACGGCGGCGGGCGTCTTCCATGGTATCCAGTCGCTCCGCCAGTTGCTGCCTCCCGAGATCTTCCGGAAGGCTCCGGCCGGTAACGTGGGCTGGGCGATTCCGTGCGTGACCATCGACGACTGGCCCAGGTTCGGCTGGCGCGGGATGCACCTCGACGTCGTCCGGCACTTCATGCCAAAGGAGTTCGTGGAGAAGTACATCGACCTCCTGGCCCTCTACAAGTTCAACCGCTTCCACTGGCATCTCACCGACGATCAAGGCTGGCGGATCGAGATCAAGCGCTATCCGAAACTGACGTCGGTGGGCGGATGGCGGGCGCAGACGCTGGTGGGCAAACAGTCCGACGACACCGCGCACGCCGTCTACGACTCCACCCGGCATGGCGGCTTCTACACGCAGGAAGACATCCGCGAGGTGGTCGCCTACGCGGCACGGCGGTTCATCACCGTCGTTCCCGAAATCGAAATGCCGGGCCACGCGCAGGCCGCCATCTCCGCCTATCCGGAGCTCGGCAGCACCGGCCAGCCGGTGAAGGTGAAGGAGGACTGGGGCGTGAGTGAGTGGATTCTCTCGCCGTCGGACTCCACCATCGCCTTCATGGAGAACGTCCTCACAGAGGTGATGGATCTCTTCCCGGGGAAGTGGATCCACACCGGCGGGGACGAAGCGGTGAAGACCCAGTGGAAGGCCAGCCCGCTGGCGCAGCAACGGATCAAGACCCTGGAGCTGAAGAACGAGGACGCCCTCCAGGGGTGGTTCACCGCCCGGGTGGACTCGTTCCTCGCGGCGCACGGGCGGACCCTGGTGGGGTGGGATGAGATTCTGGACGGGGGGCTTTCCCCTAACGCGGTGGTGATGAGCTGGCGGGGGATCGACGGGGGGATCGCCGCCGCGCGGGCCGGTCACGACGCGGTGATGGCGCCCGGGGACTACACGTACTTCGATCACTATCAGTCGGGGGACCGGGACTCCGAGCCCACGGCCATCGGGGGATTCCTGCCCCTCGATTCCGTGTACGCCTACGACCCGGTGCCGGCCTCGCTGACCCCGGACCAGGCCCTGCACATCCTGGGTGGGCAGGGGCAGGTCTGGACCGAGTACATCCCCGACCCCAAGCGCGTGGAATACATGGCGTTCCCCAGGATGGAGGCCCTCTCCGAGGTTCTCTGGACCCCCCGGGCGCGGATGGATTTCGCGGACTTCTTTGCGCGGCTGGCGACCGCCGATGTGGCCCGGCTGGACGCGCTGGACGTCCGGTACCGGTCTCCGGCCCTGACCGTCAGCCCACCACGGCGGGGCGGGCAGGGGCACCGTAACCGGTAACTCCTTTCTGGCCCATCCCTTGCATCAAGCCCGGACCCCCGTTAGTCTTCCGTTCTGTAAAGTTT
>DATMOQ010000198.1:0-2424 GCA_035568195.1 Gemmatimonadales bacterium | reverse complement strand
CCGGTCCGCGGATACGAGGGGGACGCGCTGGTGGACCGGCGGGCCGCGACGGAGACGGCGGAGCTGCGGCTCCCGCTGGCTCTCGTGGGCCGCTCGTTCGGGCGGCTGCCCGCGGGCACCGACAAGCTCTCACTCCGGCTTTTCGCAGATGCGGGCGACGCGTGGGGCGTCGGAGCGTCCCCGCGTCTCGCGCGTCTCTGGTCGGTGGGGACCGAGCTCGCGGCGGACCTGACGGTGAACTACGATGTTCCCCTGGCGCTGCGTCTGGGGCTCGCGGAACCGATGGCGCCGCTGCCGACGGGCGGGCCTCGGCGTCCGCAGCTCTACGTGGCCTTCGCCTCGGACTTCTGACCGCGGAGCACTTCGGCGTGCTTAGAGTGGCGCTGGTCCCATTCCGGCCACCATCCGGCGAGGCGCGAACGCCCGGGGCCTGACGGGTATAATGAAGGACGCATGAGACTCCTCGCCTGCCTCGTCATCGTGGCCAGCACGGTCGCCGCCGCGCAGTCACCCGACGAACGCGCCGCCATCGAACGCCTGCGCGACTCGCTCGAAGCCCCGTCGGATTCCGCGGCGCTCAAGGGGCTCGAGGCGTCCACCATCGAGCTCGCCAAGCGTAACCGCGACGACCCACTGATTCATCTCCGGCTGGGGTTCATCGCCTACCGCCTGGGCGAGATCACCAATGCCTCTTCCCACTACGACGATGCGGCCGGCGAGTTCGAGTGGGCTTCCCAGCTGAAGCCGGACTGGCCGTATCCCTGGTTCGGGCTGGGCCGGTCCGAGCTCGCCGTCGGGGCGCATTCGTCCATCGCGGCCGAGAATCTGAAGCAGATGCTGCACCTCGATCATCTCTCGAAAGCCATTGCGGCGTACTCAAAGGCCGCGGCTGCGGATCCCACGTTCGCGCAGCCGGTCATCGAGTTGGTGGACGTGGCGCTGCGCCAGCGGGTGCGCGCGGAAACCGACGTGGCGCTCCGGGTGGCGCGGATCGCCGCGGCCACCGCGCGGGGCAATCCCGCGTTTCAGATGGCCCGGGGCCGGATCGAACGGGAGATGGGGGAAGGGGACTCCGCACGGGACGCGTTCGCCGCGTATCTCGCGGATGGGGGGGATTCCGGTGTGGGCCTGCTCGAGCTCGCGCGGACCGACTACTTCCTCCATCACGACAGCGCGGGGCGGGCGGCGTACTTTGCCGGCGCCCGTGCGGCGGGATCGGTGTCCGCCATCCGGATGTATCGGACCGATTTCGGCTGGATCGCGACCCCCCAGGAGTTGGCGGCGTTCGACAGCCTGCCGACGCCCGCCGCGCGCGCGTCGTGGCTCCAGGAGTTCTGGGGCAAGCGGGACGTCGCCGACGTGCAGGAACCGGGCGCGCGCCTGGCCGAGCACTACCGGCGGTGGTTCTACGCCATCCGCTCCTTCGGGCTCGTCAGTGTCCATCGGCACTACGACTTCACCGAAGTCTATCGCAGCACGCAGGACCAGGTGGACGACCGCGGCGTGATCTACATGCGGCTCGGGCCCCCCGATCAGAGCCCCGCGACCTTCACCGCGAACGGCGGATCGGCAGCGAGCGGCGTGGAGCCCAACGAGAGCTGGGTGTACCGGCGTCGTGGCGGCGATCTGATCTTCCACTTCGTGTCCCGCGGGGACGTGCAGGACTTCAAGCTGGTGGAGAGTCTCACCGACGTGCTGAGCTTCGACGACCGCCAGCGGATGCAGCTGGGTGGCGACACCAGCGCATTGGTGCGGGGGCTTTTCGGATCTCGCTCGACCTTCGCCTCGATGTACGAGCGTATCGGTAGCACGCTCACGAGCAATGTCCTGGCGGGCATCGCCGCCGACCGGCAGCTGGCGACGTACTCCATCGGCGTCGGCACCACCACCGACGACAACCGGCTGCGCTTCGAGGAGTCGCTCGACCCGGTGGTGGAGGGCTACCTCGTGGGCTCGCCGGACTCGAGCGCGCCCCAGATGTTCCACGTAGTCTTCGCCATCCCGGCCGACCATCTCACGCCGGTGGCCGGCGGCTCCGGCGTGATCTATCCCCTCCGGTTCCGGCTGTACGTCTCGACGTTCCGGGACAGCTTGGTGGCGGGGGTGGATACG
This sequence comes from Gemmatimonadales bacterium, assembly GCA_035568195.1. Taxonomy (GTDB): domain Bacteria; phylum Gemmatimonadota; class Gemmatimonadetes; order Gemmatimonadales; family GWC2-71-9; genus 40CM-2-70-7. The sequence continues at coordinate 312 of DATMOQ010000198.1, read as the reverse complement.
GTCCGGCTGTTCGGCGCGCCCCAGGCGCTCCGCAATCCGTCGTATCTCACGGGGCAGGTGGAAGTCCCGGTCCCGGCCGGAGACTACCGCTATCGGCTCCTCATCGAATCGCGGGACGGCGTGAGCGGCGCGGTGGCCACGGACACCTTCGCCGTCGCAACTCTGGACGGACGCGCGTTCGCGCTCAGTGACCTCGTGCTGGGGAAGGCCGGCGGCCTGTGGTGGTCGCAGCACGGAGACACCGTGTTCGTGAACCCGCTCGACCGGTATCCGGGCGGCGCGGACGCCCAGCTCTACTACGAGGTGTACGGG
>DATMOQ010000197.1:0-2838 GCA_035568195.1 Gemmatimonadales bacterium | reverse complement strand
CACCAGCTCGTCGGTGAACACGCAGGCCTTCTGCGCCTCTTCCGCCCGCCGCTGGCTCTCCGCCGCGAATGCGTCCTGCTCGGCGCGCGTGATCCGGTACTGCTCCGCCACCTTCTCGGCCGTTTCGCCCAGCGAGATGGTCCAGTCGGGCTTGAGACGGAGATTCACGAAGCGCCAGCCGACCGTGGTGTCCGCGATCTCCGGGGCCTTCCGGCTCCAGGGCTCGGACGACTTGAGCATCACGGTCGGAGCCCGGGTCATGCTCTCCACGCCGCCGGCGATGAAGCGCTCCCCTTCGCCGGCCTTGATGGCGTGCGCCGCGGCGATCACCGCCGAGAGGCCCGAGCCGCACAGCCGGTTCACCGTCTGCCCGGGGATCTCCACCGGCAGCCCCGCGAGCAGGAGGGCCATCCGGGCCACGTTGCGGTTGTCCTCCCCCGCCTGATTCGCGCAGCCGAGAATAACGTCGTCGATGGACTGGGGATCGACGCCAGAGCGCTCGACCACGGCCTTGATCGGTACGGCTGCCAGGTCATCGGGGCGCACGCCCGCGAGCGACCCCCCGTGCTTGCCCACGGGAGTACGGAGCGCGATCTCGATGAACGCGTCTTTCATTTCTCTAGGTCAGCCCGACCCAGACGGTTTTGGTTTCCAGATATCCATCCAGGGCGTCTACGCCAAGGTCACGTCCGAATCCGGAGGCCTTGAATCCGCCGAAGGGCGCACCCGAGTCATAGAAGTTGTAGGAGTTGATCCACACGGTGCCGGCGCGGATGGCCTTGGCCGCCCGATGGGCCTTGCCCACGTCCTTAGTCCAGATGCCGGCGGCCAGTCCGTAGATCGTATTGTTGGCCAGCGCCACTCCGGCGTCGTAGTCGTCGAAGGACATCACGGCGAGCACGGGACCGAAAATCTCTTCCCGCGCGATGGTCATCTCGGGCAGCACCTTGTCGAAGACGGTGGCCTCGACGAAGTAGCCCTTGCCGTTCGGCTTCACGGCCTTGCCGCCCGCCACCAGCGACGCGCCTTCGTCCAGGCCTTTCTTCACGTAGCCGAGTACGGTTTCCTGCTGTTTCCGGGAGACCAGGGCGCCCATGCGGGTGTTCTTGTCCAGGGGATCGCCGGGCGTGAGCTTTTTCGCCCCCTCGGCAAGCTGCTCCACCACCTGGTCGTGCACGCTTTTCTCCACCAGGAGCCGGGATCCGGCGGCGCAGACTTCGCCCTTCCCGTAGAAAATCCCGGTCTGGGCTCCGCGGACGGCCGCTTTGAGGTCCGCGTCGGCGAAGATCACATTCGGGCTCTTGCCACCCAGCTCGAGCGTGATCCGCTTGTTGGTATCGGCGGCCATCTTCATGATCTGCCGCCCGACCTCGGTGGACCCCGTGAAGCTGATCTTGTCGACGTCGGGGTGGCGCACCAGCGCGGCGCCCGCCGTCGAGCCGCCTCCCGACAGCACGTTGAACGCGCCCGGCGGAAACCCGGCTTCGAGAATCAGCTCGGCGAAGAGCAGGGCGGTGAGCGGAGTCTCGGAGGCGGGTTTCAGGATCATGGTGCACCCCGCCGCCAGGGCCGGCGCGAACTTCCAGCTCGCGATGTTGAGCGGAAAATTCCACGGCACGATGGCCCCCACCACCCCGATGGGCTCCCGAAGCGTGTAGGCGAGGAACGGACCCTCCACCGGCAAGGTATCCCCGGTGATCTTGTCGGCCCATCCACCGTAATAGCGGAGGGTGTTGACCGTCATCGAGATCTCGATCTTCGACTCGAAGAGCGTCTTGCCGTTGTGGGCGGTTTCGAGCCGGGCGAACTCCTCCAGCCGGGCCTCGAGCAGGTCGGCGGTCTTGAAGAGCAGGCGGCCGCGCTTCTTGGCCGACATCCCCCGCCAGGCGTCCGACTCGAAGCAGGCGCGGGCCGCCTGCACAGCCAGTCCCGCGTCCGTCGCGTCCCCCAGCGCCACTTCGGCGATGATTTCTTCCGTGGCGGGGTTCTCCACCGGGAACCGCTTCCCGGAGGAGGCGGGGCGCCACTCGTTATTGATGAAGAGGTCGGTTTTCACCGGCCCTGGAACTCCGCCACGCGCTTCTCGTTGTAGGCCGCGATGCCTTCTTTCGCGTCGTCGGACTGGAAGAGCTGCTGCTGCAGCTCCCGCTCGATGGCGAGCGCCGACTCGAACGGCACCTCGAGTCCCGACTGCACCGACCGCTTGATCAGGCCCACGGCCTTCGACGCCTTGTGCGGCGGGCAGAACTGCTTGGCGTAGAGCATCACCTGGTCCCAGTAGCCGTCGGCGGGGAAGACCTCGTTCACCAGGCCCACTTCCTTCGCCTTGTCGAACGAGAAGGTCTCACCCTTCACCATCATCTCGATGGCCATCGCCTTGCCCACCATGCGGCCCAGGCGCTGGGTCCCGCCGGTGCCCGGCAGCACGCCCAGGTTCACCTCGGGCAGGCCGATCTTGCCCGCGTTCTCCTTGGCCAGCCGCATGTCGCAGGCCATGGCGATCTCGAGACCGCCTCCCACCGTGTGCCCGTTCAGGGCGGCGATGGTGAGCTTGGGGGTGTGCTCCAGGCGGTTCAGGGTCTCGTTGGCGTGCAGGCAGAAGAAGTACTTGAAGCGCGGCGTCACCTTGTTCAGCATCCCGATGTTCGCGCCGGCGGAGAAGAACTTGTCGCCGTGGCCGCGGAGCAGGAGGACGTGGACGCGGTCGTCGAAGCGGGCCTTGAGGATGGCCTCGTCCAGCTGCCGCATCATCTCGTGGGTGTAGGTGTTGGCCGGCGGATCGTCCAGGGTCAGGTACGCCACGCCCTCGCGCACCTCGTACTGCACCAGGGTGCGCTC
>DATMOQ010000196.1:0-5638 GCA_035568195.1 Gemmatimonadales bacterium | reverse complement strand
GCACCGTGCAGCGGCGCTCCTCGCGGCCGATCAGGTTGTCGGGAGAAACGCCTTCCGTTACACGATGGGTCGGGAGGAAGGGACTGGCTCGGTTCTAGCTCTAACGCGCCTTGGCGCCGCATTCCAGCATGATGAGCTCGGAGGTGGCGAGAACTACACTCACAACTGGCTGCGCGAAGCGTGGCGCCTGGACTCCCTCGGTCAGGCCGGGCAAATGGCCATGCTGGCGATGCTGCGAATGGGGTTCAACAACAACGGCATGTGCGGAGGCGGCGGGGATGCCTTCCGATTGGTCACCGACGCCGGAGAGCGTCTCCTGCAGAGTCCCTTGGATTCGGCGACTGCTTCCGAGGTGCATTTTCTGGTCGGCGACGGATACGCCGATGTTGTCGCACTAGCCAGGGGCGCCGGAGGGGAGTATGCGGATAGCTCGGCTTATGCTTCCGCGGAACCCGTGGCTCGGCGGAAGGCTATCGAGCACTACCGCCAGGGGATCGCTTTGGATCACCAGTCCCCGAAAGCGCGCGCCGCTTGGCTCGAGGGTTGGCGGTTGCTCGCCGGCTTGCCCCCGACCAAAACCCATTTCTTCTGCATTTACGACTGAGAAATCCAAAGAGGCTCGCCCCAAGAACAGCGGGCGAGCCTCTGAAGGTTCTGGCTGCCGTGAAGCTCAGTACAGCTGCACCCAGCTCCGGGACTTGAGCAAGGACGTTACGGCGACGTTGCTCATCACCGTCTGAATCGCGCAATTCGAATACAGCAGAGTCGCCTTACCACTCAGGGTGTTGGTGGTCGACAGGTTGACGTCCTGCGCCATAGTCGCACCATAGAAGTGGGCCGCCGTGGAGCCACCGCCCGCGCTGCCGATTGACCCCTTCGCCATGGTGATCCCGAAGAACTGGTAGGATCCCTGGACCGAAATGTTGCCGTCCACCAGCAGGATCCCCTGCCCCTGGTTCCCGTTCAGCGTCACGTTACCCGTGATGTGAATGATCGGGAAGTAGGTCGAGCAGGTGGTCGTATTCTGACCGTCACCCCAGTTGAGCTGGTCCAACGTATTGCACGCGGTGCCGGTGAAGCTGGCGTCCGTCTTGTAGTTCCCACCACTCAGGACGATGTTGGCCCGCGCCGCCAGCTGGGCGTAGATCGAGTCGATCCCGGCGAACTTGGTGGTGATGCCGGTGTCGTGCTGCACCGGCGGGTTTCCGGCCACAGAGCCGTTACCATTAGTCGACACCGTCGCGGTGCTCGAGGTGCTGACGCCGGCCAAGGCCGGTCCGGCGGGCGGGCAGGCCCAGAGCGGGGGCGGGCTGTCGGTCCCATCGGCCGTGGCGTTTCCCGAGAGCGTCACACTGTTCCTTGTGGTGAGCGACGCCGAGACGTTGAAGTTGATCGGCTGGATCTTCACCAGCGTCCCGATCCGGTCCCGCGCGCCCGCGCCGATACCCTGACCTGTCGTGCCGCTCGAATTGTCCCGGCCCGTCACGTCGATGAGGAACAGGTTGCCGTTCAGGCGGTAGACGGTGCCGTAATACCGGCCCCCCAACCCCGGGGTCGTGTTCATCGAGCTGGAGCTCGCGACCAGGAAGGAGTCGGTCGGGTACACGCCCCGCTTGTTCATGTTGGTGGGTGACCAGCCGGTCACCACGTCGTCGGCGCCCGCCTCGGCCGCCCCGAACGCCGCCACCGAGCGGCGGCTGTTGTCGGACACCCGCTGCTCCTGGGTGGCCGCGTAGAAGGTTCCAGCCACGAGCGCTGTCACCACCACCAGGGCGAAGACCGTAATGGCCAGCGCCATTCCCCGTTCGTTTTTCATTCGAGCTCCTGGTTAGCTGCCGGTCAGCGGACGGGCATTATTCCGCAGCGTGACCTGCAGGGTGTCGCTTTGCAGAATGTTGCTGATCGAGCCGTTGCTCAGCCGGACCGGCTGGAGCGATTGATAGTTCAAGGCGATCTTGATGCGCTTCACGTTGGCCGCAATCGCGGTGACGGCGCCGGTCGAGTCGTAATACGAAAAGGCCAGGCCGTGCCGCTCGAGCGGGCCCACGAGGGGTGTGAGACCGGACGAATTCCGGTACGACAGGTAGTAATTCCCGTCGCTCCCCTGCGAATTCCGATACGTGATGGTCTCGAACGCGCGCACCGGCGCCCCGGTCAGCATGGAGCCCGCCGTGTTCGACCAGGTCCCCGCCGAAAGCGACACCGTCATCAGCGTCGATGCCTTCAGGTCGGTGGGACACGTCGAGGCCGTCGGGGCGGCCGTGATCTTCCCCTGGGCCCAGGTATCATCCGCGCGCTTGGTGGAGTCACCCTCGTAGTAGACCAGAATCGAGTCACCCGATTGGAATCCCCGGACCCCGAAGGTCAGGGCCTGACGGACGTTCAGAGCCAAGCCGGTCAGCGCTCCGCCGAGCACCGGCGGTGTGCAGGCGATCGCGAACACCCGGTACGCGCGGATGCGAATCGAGTCCGGCCCCATCCCGATGATGTCCCCGTCGACAGCGTCGATCTCGCGCAGCTCCGCCGGTAGAATGGCCGCGGCGGCCCGGAGGTTCTGCCCGACGTCAATCTTCTGTCCCTGGGTGAGATAGAGCTGCTGGTTCTTCACCAGGACCTTATACACACCCATCGAGATGATCCCGAGGAGCAGCAGGCCGACCATCATCTCGACCAGGGTGAAGCCGTGGCGCCTTAGAATCGGCATGAGACCCCCGTCTCCGCCACGTACGTGCGCGTGGTGAAGCGATTGTTGGACTTCCACGTGTAGTAGCTCACGCTGTCCAGGATGATCCAGCCATCGGTCCCGTAGGCCGTCACATGGATCGTGCTGGTCGCCAGGGTCTGGCCGCCGACCTTCAGCGAGTTGCTGCCCGTCTTGGTCGGAGACGACTTACACCAGTCCAGCGAGCGGAGGCTGTCCAACGTCTTCTGCGTGAAGTTCGACGTCAGGGAGGTCCCTGAGCCGCGCGCCAGCATCCGCGTCACGGTGGCGCCGGCGCTCGCGAGCCCCAGCAGGCCGACGCACAGGATGACGACCGCAATCATGATCTCGACGATGGTGAAACCTTTGCGGTTCATTAGTGGGTCACTTTCCCGACATTGTTGACGACCACGGAGTCGGTGAAGCCCCTGCCCGTGATCACGATGGTCCCGCCCGAAAAGCCGACCAGAATGCCGCGCGGATCGAATCCGTAGTCCGTCTTCGAGGTGGCGAGCGTGACGCCGAACCGTTTCCCGACCTGGTCCACCGGTCCGACCGTGTCCCGCCCCGTCCCGCTGACCTTGCAGGCCGTCACCCAAGCCGTGGCCGCGCTGGTGGAGACGTGCAGGCTGTCGACGCACCCGCGTTGAATCGCCGCGCCCCGAGCCCGCGCGATCATCGCGCCCAGCTCCATCCGGGTCGACCGGATGTTGGCTTTCTGCGCCGCCGTCGTAAGCTTGGGCAGCGCAAGTCCCGTGAGCACCGCGATCAGAATGAGCACGATCAGGAGCTCGATCATCGTGAAGCCGGCGCGCCGGCTGCCCGTGTTACCGTAGCTGGTCATGTGTGACGTCCCCTCCATTCCGGGGTCTGTAGTGGGCGATATCCGTGCCAACTACCTAAATATATGCCCAACAACGAGATGCCTCCAACGAGAGGCCGTCGAAGAGACCCGCAAACCGCGGAAAACTGATACTGTAGTGCGTTTATTTGCATAGCGGATCGCGAACCTGAACCTCTACCCGGAGCCCCCTTTGAACCGTCTGGGAGCCTCTCTGCTCGCGTTGGTGTGGTGCGGAACCACGGCTGCCGCCCAGGGCGTGACCTACGGCGTCACCGCCGGCGCCGCCACCCTGAACGACCAACAGAAAGACCGCGCCTTCACCGCCACCCTCCAATGGCAGGCTCGGCCCTGGCTCGGGTTGTCCGTGGCTCCCGGCTACCTCCACGCCGAACACGACTCCGGCGGGATCGCGTTCACCAGCACCGGCTTCGGTGACCTGCCGGTTTCCGCCGACGCCTCCTACAGCTTCGACGACGCGCCGTGGTCCCCCGATCTCGGCAGCTCGCTCACTATCACGCTCCCCACGGGGCTCTCCCGGTGCGGATTGGGTACGGGGACCGCCGGTGTGGGCCTGGACCTGGGAGTCGGCGTGCAGCCGACCGACCCCCTGCACCTGGCGCTGTCCACCAGCCGCGACCTGTCGGGAGTCGCCGCCGCGTCGATCCTCGATCCTCCGCACGCGACCGCGCTGTCCTTCGAGGCGTCGTACGACTTCTCTCCCCGCGTGAGCGCCGGCCTCTCGTTCGGCGGCGACTTCGGGACGCCCGATTCCGGTGCGACCCTGCCGCGGGTGATCGGGGGCGGGACCACCATCCACATTCGCGGACCCATCGCGCTCGCGCTGAGCGGCAGCCACGGACTCACGTCCGGTTCCCCGAAGTGGGCGCTCTCCATCGGTATCGGCACGGCGTTCGCGGGCACCGACCCGGTGGGGCTGAACTCTCCTCTGCATCAGCTCAAGCACGCGCTGAACGGATCGGTGAACCGGGGGAACGGCAAGGGCGGCGTGGGGGGCAACGGCAAGGGGAAGAGCGGGCCGATCTCGACGTCGTGCAGCTGAGCTACCGGGAACCGCCGATCACTCGATCCACCACATACAGTGGTCGGCGCTTCACTTCCTCATATACGCGCCCCATGTAGGCACCGATGACGCCGAGGAAGAAGAGATTCACCCCGGAGAGAAAAACGATCGCCACGATGAGCGTAGTGAATCCCTGCGGGCTCTGCTTCAGGACGAACTTCGCGTACAAGGCCCAGGGAACGTAGAGCGTCGCGAGACCGATCGCCACCGTGCCCAGGAGCGCGGCCGCCTTCAGCGGCACCGTCGAGAAGGCGAAAATCCCGTCGAAGGCGAGCCGGAGAAGTGACCAGACGCTGTACTGGCTCTCTCCCGCGAACCGCGCCGGGCGCTCGACTTCGATTCCCATCTGTTTGAACCCGGCCCAGGCCCGGAGCCCCCGGAGGTAGCGGTGATGTTCGGGCGAGCTCTTGAGCACGTCCACCACCCGCCGGGACATGAGCGAGAAGTCACCGGCATCGAGGGGCAGCGCGAGAGACGAGAGCGCCGTCATCAGCCGGTAGAACGCGAAGTAGCAGAGCCGGAGCCACCACGACTCTTTCCGCCCCACCCGCCGCGCGTAGACCACGTCGTACCCCTCGGCAAAGTGCTTCAAGAACCGCGGAACTTCCTCCGGAGGGTCCTGCAGGTCGCCGTCCATCACGATCACCGCGTCACCCGTCACGTGATCGAGCGCCGCGGTGAGCGCGGTTTGATGCCCGAAGTTGCGCGACAGGGCGACCACCACGAGCCGCGGTTCCCTCGCCGCCTCCCGCTCCAGCGCCTCCACGGTCCCGTCGCGGCTGCCGTCGTCCACACAGACGATCTCGTGCGGCCCACCCGGGAGCCCATCGAGCACCGCCCCCACACGACGGATCAGCTCCGGCACCCCCTGCTCCTCGTTGAAGAGCGGGATCCCTACGGACACGCGCGGCGGCCGGCTCACCGGCGCTTCCGTCCCTTGAAGTACACGAACTCCCAGAGCGTCACGCCGGCCACCCCCACGGAATAGGGCTCGAATACCACTGTTTCGAAG
>DATMOQ010000195.1:0-2743 GCA_035568195.1 Gemmatimonadales bacterium | reverse complement strand
CCGGCACCCTCATGCTCCTCTCCGATCACCTCAACCTGATGTTCCGGAACCCCTTGATCGGGCCCGCGGTCGACGGCGAAGAGCGTTTCCCGGACCTGACCGAAGCGTACGACGCGGAGCTCCGCACCCTGGCCCGTGAAACCGCGGCGCGTCTCAAGATTCCCCTCGAGGAAGGTGTCTACGCCGCCCTGCTCGGCCCCTCGTACGAAACGCCCGCGGAGGTCCGAATGCTGGCGACGCTGGGGGCGGACGCGGTGGGAATGTCCACGGTGCCCGAAGTCATCGTCGCCCGGGCTCGAGGGATGAAGTGCCTCGGATTCTCGATCGTGACCAATCCGGCCGCCGGATTATCCGGTGCGAATCTGTCGCATCAGGAAGTGCTGGACGTGGGACTGAAGATGGGTGCGAGGTTGGGAGACCTCATTGCCGAGACGATTAGACGGCTAGACGGCTAGGGAAGCCCGGCGTGCCTCTCTAACCGTCTAGCCGTCTAACCGTCTAACCGTCTAGTAACTCATTCGGTGCGCCCCTCGGCGCCGGGACGAAGTGGTTCAACGGCCCCCGTCCGCCGCCGAGCTGGGGTGCCGCCGCGATGGCCCGCTGCACGTAGTCGATGGCGTCTTCCACTGATCGCTCGAGCGGCCGCCCCAGGGCCAGCCCGGCCGTGATCGCCGCTGAGAGCGTGCAGCCCGTTCCGTGGGTGGACGTGCTCGCGATCCGCCGGTGCTTGAACCGCCGGTATCCCTCCGGACGCACCAGGACATCGATCACTTCGTCTCCCTCGAGATGCCCGCCCTTTAGCAGCGCGGCGGCCGCTCCGTTTTTGAGCAGCGCGCGGCCCGCCTGTTCCATCTGCTCCGGAGTCTTTACCTCGATCCCCGTGAGCCGCTCCGCCTCGGCCAGGTTGGGCGTCACCAGGGTCGCGAGCGGCACGAGGTGCCGGCGGATCGCCTCCGCGGTCGCATCGTCGCCGAGCGGGTGTCCCGACGTCGCCACCAGCACCGGGTCCAGGACGTAGGGCTTGGTGGGGAGGCGCTGCAGGGCCTCAGCGACCGTTTCGACCAGAGGCGCCGAGGCGAGCATGCCGCTCTTGATGCCGTCGGGGGGAAGATCGAGGATCAGCGCGTCGAGCTGCCGGGAGACCAGATCTCGACTCACCGGCTCCCAGGCGACCACGCCCCGGGTGTTCTGGGCGGTCACGGCGGCGATCACGCTGGTGCCGAAAACGCCGAACTGGTGGAAGGTCTTGAGGTCCGCCTGGATCCCGGCGCCGCCCCCCGAATCGGACCCCGCCACCGTGAGGGCGATTCTCATGGCCGTCCGGCCGGTCCGCGCTTGGCGAAAGGGTGTCCTGCGGCGATGTTAAGGATCACGGGGAGGCCCATAGCTACTAATCTGCAGTCACTCATCCGCGATCTCCAACGGCGAAAAGCCCGGGGCCGTCGCGGTCTAGCGCTGGTCGAGGGCGTGCGCCTGGTCGAAGAGGCGCTCGCGGCCGGAGTGCCGGTCCAGGGCGCCGTGATCGCCGCCGATCTGGAGCGCACGTCGCGCGGCGCGGCGCTCCGCGCGGATCTCGAAAGCCACGCGGTGCCGCTCGAAGCCGTGTCGGGCCGGGTCTTCGCGCCCCTCGCCGACACGGATACCCCCCAGGGCATCGTCGCGGTGATCGAGCCCCGGCGCTGGACCGTGGAGGACTTGAAGCTCGACGCGGGCGGCGCGGTGCTGATCATCGACGGCGTGCAGGATCCCGGCAACGTCGGCACGCTGCTCCGTACCGCTCATGGCCTGGGCGTGCGCGGCACCATCGCGCTCCGAGGCACGGCCGACCTCCTGGGTCCCAAGACCATGCGGGCGGCGATGGGCGCCAACTTCCGGCATCCGACGGTGACGATGGACGACGCGGCGTTCATCGCATGGACCAAAGCCAGCGGGGTGACGCTCTGGGCCACCGCCGCGGATGGCGCGCCCATCGGACGGGTCAAGCGCGGCGCGGGGCCGGTGGGCGTCATCGTCGGCAACGAGGGCGCCGGAATCCGGCCCGCGCTGAACGCAGTGGCGGCGCAGCGCGTGGCCATCCCGATGGCCGGGGGCGCCGAGTCCCTCAACGTCGCCGTGGCGGCGGGTATTCTCCTCTACGAGGTGTTGCGTGGGCGGTGAGGCCTTTTTCCTGGTCGTGGCGACGCTCTTCGGGCTGGTGTTCGGAAGCTTCCTGAACGTCTGCATCGTCCGGCTGCCCAATGAGGATCCCAAGGCCCGGTCGCTGATTCGCCCCCCGTCCTCGTGCCCCAAGTGCCACCGGGAAATCGTGTGGTACGACAACATCCCGGTGGTCTCCTGGCTGCTGCTCCGCGGTCGGTGCCGCTGGTGCGGCGAGCCCATCTCGGCGCAATACATCCTGATCGAAGTCCTGGTCGGCGCGCTGTGGCTCACTGCGGCCCTCCTGTACGGCCCCACACCACGGATGATCGACGCGTGCGTCCTTGGCACCATACTGCTGGGGATCGGCATCATCGACGCCCGTCATTACGTCATCCCCGACGAGCTGTCGTACGCTGGGTTGGTCCTGGGCCTTGCGATGGCATTGTTCAGCGGCGTCAGTGGATTTCTGCAAGCGCTTCTGGGAGCAACGGTCGGGGCAGTGCTGCTGTGGGTCGTGCAGTACCTGGGCGGGATCTTGTTCAAGGAGCAGATGCGGGAAATGGGCGAGGACCAAGCGATGGGCACCGGCGACATCAAGATGCTG
>DATMOQ010000194.1:0-4689 GCA_035568195.1 Gemmatimonadales bacterium | reverse complement strand
ACGTCGATGGCGTTCTGGACCAGCGCGTTCATGTTGCCGTGAGGGTCGACCCAGAAGCGGACCGGGAGCCGGTCTCCCGGCCAGTGGAAGATGTTGCCACTGATGTCGGTGAAGGGGTAGCCGCCGAGGTGCGCGGGGTCGTCGGGCAGGATGCACGCGGCGATCACGACGAGGGCGACGACGAGCAGTCGGGGGAGGCGTCTCAACGCGCACCTCGCGGCGCCCAGGTGACGCCCACGGCCAGGCGCTCCACCGGCCGGGCGTCACTGAATCCCTCGACCCGCAAGGCGTCGGTGATGAAGCGGTGAATGTCGGCGCGCACCTCGAGCCCCAGGCCGAGCCGCGATACGAATGGAGGGCGCAGAGCGAAGGCCACCTGGGCGAACGGGAAATAGGGACCGCCATCCTGGAAGAGCCCGAGGTCCTGCGACGGGAAATACTTGAGCACGCCGATGCGCAGCGAGCCGTCGAGCCAGGGCTTGAGGGATTTCGTCAGGCCGAGTCCCAGCGCGGCGGTGGTGAGGTGGGTGATGGGCTGGGTCGCGCCATTCTGGTCCTCCCGCCGCACCTCACTGGTCGAGAGGTCGAGCGTCGCCGACGCGTTCCAGGGCCGGTCCAGCGGCATCGCGGCGGTCACCGCGAAGGCGGGCGCGAGGGCGGGCCGGACGGCGAACGGGGTGACGATCTGATCATGCACCAACACGGTACTGTATCGTGCCCCAGCTGAAAACGAGAAAATCATCTGACCGGCCAGGGGCAACGGAAGGCAGGCGCTCCAGAGAAGGCCGCCGCACACGGTATACGGGTTGACCGCTGCGCGTCTGCGCGTCTGTGCGTCGAGCCTTGTCATACCTCCAATCTATCTCCTTCACGGGCCACCAACGCGTAGAGCACCGGCATCAGGAACACGCTGATCAAGAGCCGGTACAGCATGCCGCCCACGATCACCATCGCGAACGGCCGCTGGGAGTCGGTCCCCACGCCGGTCGCGAGCGCGGCGGGGAGCAACCCCAGGGCGGCCACCAGGGCCGTCATCATGATGGGACGCAGCCGCAGCAGCGCCGCCTCCCGCGTCGCCTGGACGATGGGCATGCCGTCTCCGCGCAGCTCGTTGGCGTAGGAGATGTACACCACGGCCGTCTGCACGGACACGCCGAAGAGCGCCAGAAATCCGATGCCCGACGAGACCGAGAACGGCGTTCCGGTGAGCCACAGCACGGCCAGGCCGCCGATGGGCGCGGAGAGCAGCACGCCGGCCACCGTGATGATCGGGAATTTCACGTTGCTGTAGAGTGCGAACAGAATCAGGAAGATGAGGAGAAAGGTCAGAGGCACGATGAGCTGGAGCTGCTTGCGTGACGCCGTGTACTCCTGGTACTCGCCGCCCCACACCACGCGGTAGCCGGCCGGGATGGTCACCCGCCGCGCCACCCGGGCCTGGGCGTCGCGCACGGCGCTCGCCAGGTCCCGTCCCTCCACCGAGTACTGCACGCCGATGAACCGGGCATTGTCCTGCCGGTAAATGAACGAGGCGCCGTTGGAGACCTGGATGGTGGCCAGCTCCTTCAGGGGGATGTGCTGCCCCCCCGGGGTCGCCACGGGAATGGCGCCGATGGCCTCAGGTGTTTCCCGGAACCTGGGCTCGAGCCGGACCACGAGATCGAACGACCGTTCGCCCTGGACCACCTGGGTGGCGGCGTCGCCACCCACCGCGGCTTCGATGAGGCCGTTGACGTCCGAGATGTTGAGTCCGTAGCGCGCGATGCGGGCCCGATCGGGGGTCACCGTGAGCGAAGGCTGTCCCAGCTCCTGCACGAGCGTCAGCTGGGTGAGGCCCCGGACCTCCTCCAGCGTCTTTTTCAGATCGAGGCCGATGGACTGCAGGGTGTCGAGGTCGGGCCCGAACACCTTCACGTCCAGCGCGCTCTTCAGTCCGGTCTCGGCCTCGTCCACCGCGTCTTCGGCGGGCTGCGTGAAATTGAAGATGATGCCCGGAAACGTCTGCAGGCGGGCATTGATCGCCGCGATCAGCGCCTCCTTGCTGCGGATGGGGCCCGTCCACTCGCCGTACGGCTTGAGCCCCACGAAGAACTCGGCATTGAAGAACCCGGTGGGGTCGGTGCCGTCGTCGGGCCGCCCGTGCTCCGACGCCACGTCGGTCACCATCGGGAAGCCTTTCAGGATGGCGCGGATCTGCGGGACGATCCTCGCCGATTCCTCGAACGAGATGGTGTACGGCATCGTCGCGCGGACCCAGATCGCGCCCTCGTCCAGGTGGGGCATGAATTCCGCGCCGATCCCGGGGATCATCAGCAGGGTGACGAGGAACAAGCCGACCGACCATCCCGTCACAGCCTTGGGCCGGGCCAGGCACCAGTCGAGCCAGCGCTCATAGTGCGTCTTGAGCCATTCGAATCCGGGATTGCGGCGCTCCTGCACGCCCTTCGCGAGGATCCAGGCGCAGAGGACCGGCAGAAGCGTGAGGGTCACGATGAGGGAGCCCACGAGCGCGAAGATCGTGGTATCCGCCATCGGGGCGAACAACCGCCCCGACGGACCGTGGAGCACGTAGATGGGCAGGAAGCCGGCGACGATCACGGCCACCGCGTAGAAGATGGGGCGGTCCACTTCGGCGGCCGCGTCCACGATCACTTCGTGGACCTTGTAGGTGGTGCCATGGCGGAGGGCCAGCTGGCGATGGATGTTCTCGACCATCACCACCGCGCCGTCCACCAGAATGCCGAAATCGATCGCCCCGATGGAGAGCAGATTGGCGGGGATGTGCCGGATATCGAGCCAGATGAACGCGAAGAGCAGGGACAGCGGGATCGTCACGCCGACGATCAGGCCTGAGCGCACGTCATACAGGAAGAAGACCAGCACCACGACCACCAGGATGATGCCCCGGGCCAGGTTGCCTTCGACCGTGTGCGTCGTGAGCGCCACCAGGTCAGACCGGTCGTAAAAGGGGACGACCTTCACGTCCTTCGGCAGGATCGACCGGTTCAGCTCCTCGGTTTTCGCCTCCACGCCCTGCAGCACGGTCTGCGTCTGCTCCCCGCGCCGCATGAGGATCACGCCCTCGACGGCGTCGTTCTGGCCGTTGAAGCCGAACTGTCCGAGCCGCGGGGCGCTGCCCACCGCCACCCGCCCCACATCCTTGACCAGAATGGGGGTCCCGTTGCGATTGGCGAGCACGGTGTTGCCGATGTCGTCCAGGGTGGCGATCCGGCCCAGCCCCCGGATGTAGTAGAACTGTCCCCCTTCCGAGTAGAACCCGCCCCCCGCGTTGCCGTTGTTCGCCGCGAGCGCCGATTCGACGTCACTCACCGCCAGCCCCGCGCCGGCGAGGCGCGTCGGGTCGAGCAGGATCTGGTACTGGAACGTCTCACCGCCGAGTCCGGACTCGTCCGCGACTCCGGGCACGGCCTTGTACTGCCGCTCGATCACCCAGTCGTTGATGATCTTGAGCTCCGTCGCCGAACGGTCCGGACTCTGCACGACGTAGCGGTAGACCAGACCGGAGGGGGAGAAGAGCGGGGACACCGACGGGGAGACCCCGTCGGGCAGCGCGAGGTCGGGAATCCGCTCGAACACCTGCTGGCGCGCGAAGTAGTCGTCGGTCCCGTCGCCGAACGTCATGATCACGTCCGAGAGCCCGTAGAGCGAGATCGAACGGATCACCTGCATCCGGGGCAGGCCGTTCATCTCCACTTCCACCGGCACCGTGATCAGCCGCTCCACCTCTTCCGCGGCGTGTCCCGGCCACTGCGTGATGACTTCCACCATGGTCGGGGACAGGTCGGGATAGGCGTCCACCGGAAGACGCGAGAAGGACCAGAAGCCCACGCCGATGAGCAGGAGGGTGAGCAACCCCACCAGGAAGGGCTGCCGGAGAGACGACGCGACGATCCGGTTGATGGCCGACCGGGTCCGGGCCTCGTGCGCCGGAGGCGGCAGCGGGCCGCTCACTGGCTTTCCGCGAACTGCAGGAAGAGTCCGCCCTCGGAAATGATCTCATCGCCGGCGTTCAGGCCGGACGTCACCTCGAACCGCGCACCCACGCGGTTTCCCAGCCCCACCTGGCGGCGCTCGAACGAGCTGTCGGCCTTGGCCACGAACACGAAGGGAAGATTCTGATCGTCGCGCAGGACCGCGGAGACCGGGACCAGGAGGCCGGACCGGGCCCGCCGGGAGTGCACGGTCACGGAAACGTACATGTCTTTCTTCAGGCCATGATCCGGGTTGGCGGTCACGATGCGCACGGCGGTGGCACGCGTGTCGGGATCCACCAGCGCCCCGATATAGTCGACGTTGCCGCGATAGGTCCGCGTCCCGGCTCCGGGCGCGACGTCCGCGGGATCACCGACGGCCACGTCGGGGAGTTCCTGCTCGAACACATTGCCCATCACCCACATGGTCGCGAGCCCCGCCACCGTGAAGCAGGGGGTCTGGCCCGCCTGGATCAGCTGCCCTGGCGTGATCAGCCGCTCCACCACCGTACCGGGGAGGGGCGCGCGGATCACGCCCTGGGGCACCACCGCGTTGCGATTGTCCCGGATGTTCGCGATGCCGGCCGAGTCCACACCGATGGACCGCAGCTGATCGAGCGCGGCGTCGCGGTCGGCGATGGCGGATGCCGCGTCGGTCTGCGCCTGCTCCAGGTCCTGCCGGGCCAGGGCGTCGTTC
>DATMOQ010000193.1:0-4103 GCA_035568195.1 Gemmatimonadales bacterium | reverse complement strand
GGGCCACACTCGACCCCCGGATCCTGCTCCTGGCGGGCGTCGTGGTCGGCTCGTTCGCGGCGGCCATCACCACCGCCATCGTCTCGCTGTCCGAGGCGGAGCAGCTCCGCAACGCCCTGCTATGGCTCTGGGGCGGCCTGTCGGGGGCCTCGTGGACCACGGTCTTCGTGATGGTGGTCTACCTGCCCATCCCGCTCTTCATCCTCGCCGCCTCGGCCCGTCCGCTCGACTTGATGGCCCTGGGGGATGAGCCGGCGGCGTATCTGGGCGCCGACGTCACCCGGGTCCGGCGGCGGGTGTACATCGCCGCCTCCATGCTCACCGCCGCCGCCGTCGCCGTGTCGGGCGTCATCGGGTTCGTCGGTCTGATCGTGCCGCACATGGGACGGCTGATCTGGGGACACCGGCATCGGGCACTGCTCCCGGTGTCGTTCCTGGGCGGCGGGATTCTCCTCATGCTGTCGGACACGCTGGCGCGCACGGCGGTGGCACCCCGCGAGCTCCCCGTGGGAATCGTGACGGCGCTGATCGGCGTGCCGGCGTTCGCCGTACTGCTCCGCCGCTGGGTGCGGACGTGATCCTCGCCCTGGATGGGGTCCACGCGCGGTATGCCGGGACGGACCGGGACGCCCTGTCCGGTGTCTCGCTCGGCGTGGCCGCGGGCACGCTGCACGCCGTGCTGGGACCCAACGGGTCCGGAAAGACCACGCTCATCCGGGTCGCGCTCGGCACGCTCCAACCGCACGCCGGCACGGCTCTCGTCTCGGACCAACCCGCGCACCAATGGGACCGGCGGGCGCTGGCGCGCGTCGCGGCCGTGGTGACCCAGCGCGAGGAGATGGCGTTTCCCCAGCGGGTGCGGGAATCGGTCATGCTCGGCCGCTATCCGCACCTTCCCCCGTTCGCGGCCCCCCGGGCCGTGGACCGCCGCGCCGTGCACGAGGCGCTCGAGGCGTGCGACGCGACGGGGCTGGCGGACCGGTGGCTCGAAACACTCTCGGGCGGAGAACAGCAGCGCGTGCGTCTGGCGCGCGCGCTGGCGCAGCAGCCCCAGCTCCTAGTGCTCGACGAGCCCACGGCGTCGCTCGATGTCAAGCATGAAATGGAGCTCTTCGAGCTGGTGCGGACGCTGGTGGACCGTCAGGGCCTGGCCGCCCTGGTCATCACCCACCACGTGAACCTGGCGGCGCGCTTCGCCGACCGGGTGCTGCTCCTGTCCCAGGGCGCGCCGGTGAGCGCGGGGACGGCGGGCGAGGTGCTCACCCGCGAGACGGTCGAGCGTGTGTTCAGCTGGCCGGTCGCGATTCAATCGTTCGACGACCGACCTCAGATGATTCCCCTGCGACGCGAACCACCCAAAGATCGGAGCTGATGATGTTGTCTCGCGCTTTCTTGTCGATTGTGGCGCTGCCGCTGGCCCTGAGCGCCCAAACTCCCTCCGACACTTTCACCTTGTCGCCCATCGTCGTGACGGCGACGGGCGTTCCGACGCGCGCGGACGTACTGCCGGTGACGGTAACGGTGTTGCGGGGCGCCGAGCTGGCGGCCCGGGGCATTCGGACGGTGTCGGAAGCCCTGCGGCTCGTGCCGGGAGCGACGGTGGTGGAGAACAGCTCGTTCGGCAGTCAGACCTCGCTCTTCTTGCGGGGGGGCGAGAGCGACTATGCCAAGGTGCTGGTGGACGGCGTGCCCCAGAATCAGCCCGGTGTGGGGTTCGACTTCGCCAACTTGAGAACCGACAACATTGACCGCATCGAGGTCGTGAGCGGTCCGGTGAGCGTGCTCTACGGGTCCGACGCCGTCACCGGGGTGGTGCAGATCTTCACCAAGCAGGGCACCGGGACTGCGCATGGTACTCTGTCGGCGCACGCGGGGACCTATGGGTCGTCGGATCTGGGCCTGGCGGTGGGTGGAGGAGGGGAGGGGGCCAGCTGGTCGCTCGGGGCGTCACGCTTCGCCTCGGACGGGAGCCTGCCGGTCAACAACCATTACCAGAATCTCGCGTTGAACGGGCGCCTAGCCGTCCGCCCGGATGAGCGCACGGAGGCGACGCTGTCTCTGCGGTACGACGACGGGCTCTACCATTTCCCGACCACGTACCCCGGCGCACCCCTCAGTAACAATCAGCATGATCTGGAACGGGGACCCTCCGTGGGCCTCCAAGTGCGGCGCACTGTCTCGTCCGCGGTGGATCTGCGCCTGGACGGGACCTGGCGTCGGGACAATCTGCAGTACGCCATTGCCCCCAACGACTCGACGGACGTTTACAACTTCCCGTACTCCAGCAGCGACTGGATCACCCGCCAGGGTCTGGAAGGCCAGGCGGTGGTGCACCTCTCGGCTGGAGACCTATTGACCGCCGGGGCCGCGTTCGAGCACCAGCAGATGGAGGGCTCGACGCTGGGACCGACCCATGTGCGCGACGATGGCGCGGGATTTCTGGAGCTGGTGACCGGGCTGGACCGGCCCCTCAGTCTGACTGCCGGCGCCCGATTGGAAGACAATCAGCGGTTCGGGACCTACGCCACGTACCGGGCGGGGGCTTGCTATCGCCTGATGGCAGGCACCCGTGTGATCGCGTCCGTCGGCACCGCCTTCAAGGAGCCCAGCCTCTACCAGAACTACGCCACGGGCTTCGTCACCGGGAATCCAAACCTGAGGCCCGAGCGCTCGATCAGCTGGGAGGCCGGACTGGAGCGGACCCTGGTGTCGGGCCTGGTGGTCCGGGGGACCTATTTCGACCAGCTCTTCCACAATCAGATCGACTACGAGGCCAGCGCCAATCCCAACTACCAGAACGCCCGGGCCTCGTGGGCGCGTGGGGTGGAGCTGACGGCGCGCGCGCCGCTGGGAAGCTGGGGATCGGTATCCGCCGGGTACACCTATCTGCAGACCCGCGTCACCGATGGAGACACGGCGGGATCCGCCTTGTTTCTCACCGGCCAGCCGCTGGTCCGACGCCCAGCGCACTCCGCAACGCTCACCGCGAGCGCCGGGCTCCCGGGCGGGGCCTCCGCGGGGGTCGCCGTATCCTACGTCGGCAGGCGCCAGGACATCGACTTCAACGCCGGCCAGCGCGTGTCCCTGGCGCCCTACGGCCGGCTGGACCTTTCGGTCCAGTACCCTCTCACCGCCCTGGTCGGGGGCCTCACGGTGGATGCGCGCGTCGACAATGTCCTGAACGCCCGGTATGAGGAGGTTCTGAGTTTCCCCGCGCGGGGCCGCACCATAGTTTTCGGGGGGTCCTGGACCGTCGGATCACACTGACCAAGGGCGGCGATGCGCGGAGTCTGGCTGGTGGGATTGCTGATCGTCGCGGGGTGCTCCGATGCCCTGGAGCGCACGACGCCGGTGGGGCAGGAGATCGTCATCCTGGATGGCCAGTCGGCCTCGCTGACGCTGGTGAACGCGGGAGATTTCTCGGTCACGTCGCTCCCGCTGCTGTTCCCGGTATCCGGAGCCCCCCGGATCGCCGGCCGGGGGCCGGTGATTCTGGTGCCGGGGGGAGCGCATGACTCGCTCCAGATCCTGATACTGGGCGGGTCGAGCAAGGTCGTTCCGGTGGGGAGCCCGGTGAGCGCCGCCTTCCAGGATGACACGCTCGCGTGGGTCACTGACTCCGCGCTGGGTGCGCTCGTCCAGGTCAACGTTCGCGCGGCGCAGAAAGTCGTGTCCCCGGCAGTGAGTGCCGGGCCCGTGGCGGCCGCCGTCACCGACAGCCAGGTGTTCAGTGCGCACGACAGCTGGCTCGAGGCCATCAACATCGCCGGCACTCCCACACCCGATTCCATCCCGTTGTCCGGGACCGACGCGCACTTCATGGTGCTGGGGGACGACAGCCTTCTCTACGTCGTGGAGCGCGGGGACTCCGGCAAGGCGAATGGCCGCCTGTCGGTGGTCGACCCGGTGGCCCGCCAGGAGATCGTGGTCATCAACGGGCTCGGCGAGCGTCCGGGGCCCGGGGTGTTTCATCCATCCGGGCGGCTCCTCATTTCCTCCCGGACCGAAGGCATTCTCGAGATCAGCACGCTGACCCGAGCGATCGTCCGCGGACCCGGCGCCGGGATCAAACCGGACGGGAAGGGCGTTCTGGCGCTTTCGCT
>DATMOQ010000192.1:0-3705 GCA_035568195.1 Gemmatimonadales bacterium | reverse complement strand
GGCGGTGTTCACCGCGTCGCCGATCACGGTGTATTCGAGCCGGCGGTCGGACCCGAAGTTCCCCGCGAACACTTCGCCGAAGTTGATGCCGACCCCGATCTTGATGTCGGGGCGTCCCTTTTCCTTCCACTTCACGTTCATCTTCTCGAGCGCCGCCAGCTGGTCCAGCGCGCACTTCATGGCGCGGTCGGGATCGTCCTCGTGGGCGATGGGCGCGCCCCAGAGCGCCATGATGGCGTCGCCCATGAATTTGTCGAGCGAGCCGGAGTGCTCGAAGACGATTTCCACCATCTCCGTGAAGTACTCGGTGAGCAGGTTGGCGACGTCGTCGGGGCTCATGGTCTCGGACATCGGGGTGAAGCCCCGGATGTCGGAGAAGAAGATGACCACCGGGCGTTTCGCGCCGCCGAGCTGGACCGCGCCTTCCGATTGCGCGATCTGCGCGGCCACGTTGGGCGCGAAGTACCGCTGGAAATTCGAGAGCACCAGCGCTTCGCGCCGCAGCCGGTCGGCCAGCTGCGAGCGCTCGATGGAGAACGCGGTGAGGCCGCCGAACGCCATCAGGAAATCCAGATCTTCGTCCTGGAAGGAATGGATGGCAGTCTGATTGTCGACGTAGAGGATGCCCAGGACCTTCTGGTCGTTGGACAACAGCGGCGTGCACATCGCGCTGCGCACGCTCTGGATCACGATGGACTTGCCCTTGAAGCGGTCGTCCGCGGCGGTGTTGTCCGACAGGATGGCCACCCGGTCATCCACCACTTTCCGGGCGATGGACTGGGGGACCATTTTGGCGGCCTGCGCGTCGCCGGTGCGGGAGCGCGAGATGCGCGGCACCAGCTCGTGGGTCTTGGCATCGAGAAGGAGAATCGACACCCGGTCCACGCTCATCACCTGGAAGGTGAGGTCCACCACTTTTTCGAGCACCCGGTCCAGGTCCTGCTGCTTGGACAGCTCCTGGGAGATGTCGAGGAGCAGCTTGAGCTTCTGGGACTGCCGCTCGTAAAGATCCTTGGCGTCGACCTTGAGATGACCGCCCGATGGGCCGATCTCCTTGATGGCCGGGACGTTCCCGGACGGCGACATCGGCAATGCCCGCACGATGGTCCCGCCCCCTCCGGCCGGGGTGGCCCCGCCCTTGGTCCCCTGACTGGGCGGGGGCGGAGTGACCGGGGCGCGGGCCGGCGGCGTGATCGGCACCACCTTGAACGCCACCTTCCCGAACGTCACGACGTCATTCTCGGTCGCGTCGCCGTCGACCACCTTCGCGCCGTTCAGGAATGTCCCGTTGGAGGAGCCCAGGTCCTTGATGCGGACGCCGGCGTCCGTGAGGGTGATTTCCGCATGGCGGCGGGAAATGGTGGGGTCGTAAATCGGAACGTCGGAGGTGACGGCGCGTCCCACGACGAGCGTCTTCCCCGCGCCCAGGTCGATCGACTGGTCACCCGAGATGCTGAGCAGCTTGAACACGTGCGGAAATTATCCCGCGCTGCCAGCCCGCGCGAGGGCGAGCGCCCGGAGCACCGCCTGCGCCTTGGCCTCGGTTTCCGCGTATTCCCGGGCCGGATCGGAGTCCGCCACAATGCCGGCTCCGGCCTGCACCACCACGCGGTCCTTCAGCACCAGCCCGGAGCGGATGGCGATGGCGGTATCGAGGCTCTTGGCGCCCCACCCGATGTATCCGACCGCCCCCGCGTAGGGGCCCCGGCCCTCCGGCTCCAGCTCGTCGATGATCTCCATCGCCCGCACTTTGGGAGCGCCGGTGACGGTACCGTGGGGAAAGCAGGCCTTCAGCGCGTCCAGCGCGTCGTATCCGGCGCGCAGCTTGCCGCGCACTTCGCTCACCAGGTGCTGCACGTGTGAATACCGCTCCAGTACCATCAGGCTGGTGACGCGTACACTGCCGTAGGCGGCCACCCGGCCCACGTCGTTGCGCGACAGATCGACGAGCATGAGGTGTTCCGCGCGCTCCTTGGGGTCGTCGGCCAGCGCGGCGCCCAGACGTTCGTCTTCGGTCGGCGTCGCGCCGCGCGGCGCGGTACCGGCAATGGGGCGCACGGTCACGTCGCCGTTTTCCACCCGCACCAGCGTTTCCGGTGAGCTGCCCACCAGCGCGCATCCGTCGAGCTGCAGGAAGAAGAGGTATGGGGCGGGGTTGAGGGCGCGGAGGTACCGGTACAGGCGGAGCGGGTCCACTGGGCCCGCCGCCTCCTGCGCCCGCGAGAGCACCACCTGAAACGCGTCGCCGGCTTTGATGTACTCGAGAATCCGCCCGACGCCGACCTCGAAGCGCTCCCGGGGAAACCGGGAAGTGGTGGGGACCGCGGCGGGATGGGCGGGCATCTGGAGAGGCGGAAGCGCGTGCGGCTGCTCCAGCCGCGACACCAGCTCGTTGACCCGGCGCTCGGCGTCGTCGGCGAGCCGCTCGCGCTCCCGGGACGGCGCGCCGGGCGGCACCTCGACGGTGGCCACGATGGACGCCCGGCCGTAGAGGTTGTCGAGAATCACCACGGTGTCCGCGATCATCAGGACCGCGTCCCCTACGCCCACGGTGTCCGGGGGCGGGGTCGGCAGCCGCTCGACGCTCCGCACCACGTCGTATCCCAGGTAGCCCACCGCGCCACCGATGAACCGGGGCAGCCCCGGGGCCTGCACCGCGGGCACGCGACGGAGGAGGCCGGCGAGATGCTCGAGCGGCGCCTCGACCTCGCCCTGCGGCGCCCAGCCCGAGCCTTGGGTCCAGCGTTCCACCGAGCGGCCGCGGTACCGCCACACCTCGCGGGGCTCCGCTCCCAGGAAGGTGTAGCGCGCCCAGCGTTCCCCGCCCACCAGGGACTCGAGCAGAAATCCGAACGGCCCGCGGGCGATCTTCGCGTACGCCGCCACCGGGGTATCCGCGTCCAGCAGCACTTCGCGCACGAACGGCACCATCCCGCCCGTCGCCGCGCGGGCGAGGAAATCAGCGCGGGGGTCCGTCATTTCGGAGCGGCGAGGAGGTAGACGCCGGGCTGGGAGAGGGTCGACGCGGCGACGTTCGACGCGTTCCCGGTGTTCAACGCCCGCCACTGATCGGGCGCGTACTCATAGTAGAGCTTGAGGGCCTGAGCGAATGCGGCCGGGTTGGGGTACTTGGAGGGCGAGGAATCGATGACGCTGAAGTCGGCGTACTGGGCGTACGAGATGTCGACGCCGGGGGGGCCCGCGATGTTGAAGACCACGGTCGCGGGCGTCAGGGTGAAGCCGAACACGCCGGGCGTGGCCGATACGGTAAGGGTGACCGTGGAGGTGTCGGCCAGCAGGGTATCGTTCCGCGCGCGGACGCTCTGCGGAATAACATGGAACACGGCATACGTGCTTTGCGAGGAGTCGCTGTTGACCCAGGTGATGGATACGGTCTGGTTGTTCCGGAACACCAGGGCCTGGTCGATGGGGTCCGCGGAATCACTGCGGGCCAGGGCCAGCAGGTCGGCCCGGTGCAGCCCTCCGCCCGGCCCGGTGCTGGAATGACAGGCGGCCAGGAAGAGGAGCACGGCGCTTGTCGCGATCCGGCGCCCCGGCGAAATTCCCGCCCGATGCGCTCCGCCCTTCTGCTGGTCCTCGCGCTGGGAGCCGGGACCCAGCTTTCCGGGCAGGACTGGAACGCCGCCCCGGCGCTGGCGCTGGTGACCCGCGGCATCCGCCGCCGGAGCGTCACCGCCGCCGATA
>DATMOQ010000191.1:0-7078 GCA_035568195.1 Gemmatimonadales bacterium | reverse complement strand
GCGTGCGAGATCGGTGCCGAGGCCGGCCTGCGATTTGTGTACGCGGGCAACCGGCCCGGCGCGGTGGGCCGGTGGGAGAACACCTATTGCCCGGATTGCGGGGACCTGCTCGTGGAACGCCGGGGCTACACGATCAAGGTGCAGCGGATCGGCACTGATGGCCGGTGCCCGTCCTGCGCCCGCGCGATCCCGGGCATCTGGGCGTGAGATGGTGGTTGGGGTTGGTGGTTCTGGCGCCCTTCACAGGCCGGAGGCCTGTGCCCGGCACTGCACTGCGCTTAAGCGCAGCGGATTCTGCCGCCTACGATTCGATCGTCCTCTCCGGGATCCGCCAGGGCGCCTATCCCGGAGCTGTGCTCGTGATCGGGCGCCGTGACCGGATCCTCTATGAAAGGGGATACGGGCACCTCACCTGGTCGCCCAGGTCTCCGGCTGACCGCCCCGATTCGACGCTGTTCGATCTCGCCTCACTCACCAAGGCGGTGGCGACCACCACGGCGACCATGATCCTCGTCGATCGCGGGAAGATCTCGCTCGACGCGCCCGTCGCCACCTACCTGCCGGCGTTCAACGGCGCCGGAACGTCGTCGATCACGGTCCGGATGCTCCTGACCCACACGTCCGGACTCCGCGGCGACCTGCCGGTGCCCGAGCTCCGCGCCCTCCCGGACGGGGCGGCGTTGCTGCGCGCGGTGCTGGCCGAAACGCCGCGGACGACGCCCGGGACCCGGGTGGTCTACAGTGACCTGAACTTCGTCCTGCTCGGTGAGATTCTGCGGCGCGTATCCGGTGAGCCGCTCGATCAGCTCGTCACCCGCGAGGTCATCGAGCCGCTCGGGCTCACGGAGACCCGCTATCGACCCGCGCCGCGGCTGGCCTCACGCACGGCCCCGACGGGACTCTGGCATGGACACCCGGTGGCGGCGGTGGTGAACGATCCGACCGCCGCGAAGGCGGGCGGCGTGTCGGGCAACGCCGGGTTGTTCTCCACCGGCCAGGATCTCAGCCGCTTCGCCCAATTCCTGCTGCGGGGGGGCACCCGGACTGACGGCCGCCCGCTGGTCGCGGCCGCGACGGTCAAACTGTTCACCACCCGTTCCCCCCAGGCCGACGTCGGCCCCGATCACCGGGCCTTGGGATGGCAGGCGGTGCCCACCGACGAGAACGTCTCGAGTGCCGGGACGCTCTTCGGGCCGCACAGCTTCGGTCACACCGGGTGGACGGGCACGTCCCTGTGGATCGACCCGGACCGGGATCTCTTCGTCGTCCTGCTCACCAATCGCGCCTTCGCGCCGCGGGCCCGGAAGCCGTTCACCGTGTTGAAGGAGGTCCGGGGGCGGCTGGCGGACGCCGCGGCGCGCGAAAGTGACCACGCGCAGTAGGAACTTCTTGCCCAGGACCGCCGTTCCCGGGTAGGTTCGCGGGCAGGAGGAATGGCATGACCGATGTATCAGTCACCGAGGATCAGCTTCGAACGGCACTCCGTTCGGTGAAGGATCCCGAGCTCAATCTCAATATCGTCGACCTGGGCCTCGTCTACGGCGTGGACCCCGGAGACGGGGACGTGCGCATCACCATGACCCTGACGTCCCCCGGCTGCCCCGCCGGCCCGCAGATCATTCACGACATCTACGAACAGCTCAAGCCCATCCCCGGTGTGAAGGACGTCGATGTCGATCTGGTGTGGGAGCCGTACTGGTCGCCGGAAAAAATCGAACCGAAGATCCGCGCGATGATGGGGTTCTAGACGAGGGCCTGAAGCAGGGCGTCGCCCACCGCATCCAGTTGCCAGCGCCGGAGCTCCCCGATACGGGCGAGCCCGGCGCGATCTTTTGGATGCGCCCGCGCCACCGCCTCGAGCGCGACGCGGCCGCAGAGGACGCCGGGATCGATCCCCAGCTCCACCGCGCGGGCGTTGCGGGCGACCTTGAGCTTTTCACTGCGCAGGTCGAACGCCGGATCATGGGGCGGCCGGGGGGGTCGCTCCAGAACCGGCAGGTCCTTCTCTGGAATAGCCGCCGCCCGCTCCACCGCTTCCAGCAGGGCCGGCCCGTGTCGGCGGGCGAGGGACGCGGGAAGGTCCGGCACGCGGGTCAGATCGTCCGCCGTGCGGGGCTGCGCGCGGCTCACCCCCAGCAATGATTCATTGCCGATGATCCGGAACTGGGCGCGGTCTTCCTTCCGGGCCAGGCCTTCGCGCCACACGGAAAGCTCGCGGAGCGTGGCCAGCTGACGGGGCCGGAGCGCCTTGGCCCCCTTGATGCGCAGATACGCGTCGCCGTTGTCCGCCGGCCCGGTCCACCGGAGTGCCTCGAGCCTGGCGAACTCCTCGGTGGCCCAGTCCCAGCGGGACAGCTCGCGCAGGCGCTTCTCGAGGGCGTCCCGCAGGTCGGGCAGATGCGCGGTGTCTCCGGCCGCGTACTCCAGCATTCCGGGCGTCAGGGGACGCTGGGACCAGTCGGCTTTCTGGTGGGTCTTGGAGAGCTTGAGGCCGAGGTACTTCTCGAGGAGGGCCGCGAGGCCGATGGCGGGCTCACCGGCCAGCTGCGCGGCCACGCGGGTGTCGAAGAGCCGGACGGCGCGAAAGCCGAAGTCGCGGTCGAGGGTGCGCAGGTCGTAGTCGGCATCGTGGAAAATCTTCTCGACGTCGCGGTCGGCCAGGAGGGTGCCGATCGGCGTGAGGTCGGTGACCGCGAGCGGATCGATGATGGCGGTGGCGCGTCTGGTCGACAGCTGCACCAGGTAGACACGGTCCACAAAGCGATGGAAGCTCGCGGCCTCGGTGTCCACCGCCACCGGAGACTCCCGGCGAAACGCGGAGATCACCTGGGCCAGGGCCTCCGGTGTGGCGACGTACCGGGCCTCGGTCACGCCGGTGTCACTGCTGGTCCGCCTTGCCCACCTGTTCCAGCCCCGCCGCAATCTCTTCGAGCGCTTTGGCGAGGGTCTTGTAGAATTCGGGGTCGGGAGGCTGCGGCGCGCCGCCGAGGGGGTCGCCCGCGCACTTGCGGGCGGCGCGCGCCGCGTGTCGGATGTAGTCGGTAGATACCCGCATTTGGCTCACTCGCGGTGAAAGGCGTTCGGGCACTGGATCCCCGAGACTTCGACCGAAAGATACGCGCGGCGTTCCGGCCGCGCAGACTGGGCTCCTGGCCTACACCGCTCGAGTCCCATCCGGTCCTGGCGGCCCGCGTCGGCGTGTCCGAGCTCTGGGTCAAGCGCGAGGACCGGTCCTCCACCGTCTACGGCGGCAACAAGGTCCGCGGCCTCGAGTTCCTGTTCTCGGATCTCCGGCCCGGGGACGCGGTGGTTACGATCGGGGGCTGGGGATCCACCCACTGCCTCGCCACGGCCCGTCATGCCCGGGCGCTCGGCGCCCACTCGGTGGTGGCGCAGTTCCCTCAAGGGTCGAATGAGAGCGCGCTCGATACCGCCCGGGCCACGAGCGCCGGCGCAAGCGCGTGCTTCCGGGCCCGTACCTGGCTCGGCTTTCCCGCCGCATGGGTCCGCGCCTGGGTCGCCGCGGGACGACTGGGTCCCCGGCGCTACATCCCCGGGGGTGGAGCGGCGCCGGACGCGGTGCTGGGGCACACGCTCGCGACACTGGAGTTGGTGACGCAGCTTCCGTACGCACCCGATGTAATCATCACGCCCCTGGGCTCCGGCGGCACCGCGGCAGGCCTCTTGCTGGGATGCAGTCTCGCGGAGTGGGAGACTCGAGTCGTCGCGGTGCAGGTGGCGCCGCGGGTGGTCGCGAATGCGTCGCGCGTGCGACGCTTCGCGTCGGCGGCACGGAGGCTGTTGGTGGACCGTGGTGTCTTACCACCTCACGTTCCCCCAACCTCGTTGTTGTCCGTGATCCCGGGCATGGGGAGGGGGTATGGGTATCCGACGATCGACGGGGAAGCGGCGCGAAGCTGGGCGGTGGAATCCGGCCTGCTCGTCGATTCGACCTACGGAGGCAAGACGTTGGCGGCCCTTCCGTCACTGGCGGGCGCGGGCGTGAGACGGGCGGTGTTCTGGCACACCTACGCGGCACCGGGGGAGACGGGATGAAGGGCATGGTGCGAGTGCCGGCGGGCGATGCCGAGATCGCGGTGCAGGTGCGCGGGGACGGTCCCGCGCTCCTCCTGGTCCACGGATTTCCCTTCGACCACGCGCTCTGGGAGCACCAACTGAAGACCTTTCCGGGCTGGAGGCGGATCGCCCCCGATTTGCGCGGAGCAGGCAATTCGAGCGCGCCGGCGGACGGGTATTCGATGGCCCGCTATGCCGACGACCTGATCGAGGTGTTGAACGCGCTCGATGTGGCTGCAGCCGTGGTCTGCGGTCTGTCGATGGGCGGCTACGTCATCTTCGAGCTCCTGCGACGTCACCGCTCCCGCGTGCGCGCCGTGATCCTGTGTGATACGCGGGCTGAGGCGGATTCGGAGGAAGGGCGCCGGGGGCGGGAGGAGATGATCGCGCTGGCGCAGAGTGGCGGCGCGGCCGCCGTGGCCGACAAGATGATTCCGACGCTGCTGGCCGCCGAGACGCGGTCGGAACGACCCGAGGTCGAGGCGTACGTGCGGGAGATGATTCTGCGGACGCCGGTGACTGGAATCGTGGGCGCGCTGCGGGCGATGCGAGACCGCGTGGATTCGACCCCGCTCCTCGCGGACCTGCGACTGCCAGTGCTGGTGGTGGTGGGGGAGTCAGATGGCATCACCGCGCCGGAGGCGGGGTCGGCGATGGCGGGAAAAATCAAAGGGGCCAGGTTCGCCACCGTCACCGGTGCCGCACACTTGCCCCCCCTGGAACAGCCCTTCGTCACGACCCGCCTTTTTGCGGATTTCCTGAAGAACGTCCTCTAGGTCAGGCGCCCTTGCGCTGGGGCTTGCCCGGCGGATTGGCGCTGGTGAATACGTCGCGATTGAGCGCGATGTATTCCTTCCACTGGGTGGGGACGTCCTCTTCGGGGAAGATGGCGGTCACCGGGCACTCGGGCTCACAGGCGCCGCAGTCGATGCATTCGTCGGGATTGATGAACAGCTGCTTCTCGCCCTCGTAGATGCAGTCCACGGGACAGACGTCCACGCAGGACCGGTCTTTCAGATCGATGCAGGGCTGGGTGATGACGTACGGCATCTACCTGGTCTCCTTGAGGCAGCCGTGACTTGCGAACTCCAAACGTAGAACGGGGTCTATCCTAGTCAAGGGCTTTGGGTTGCGGCATTCTGCCAGGACGTTCCAGAACCTTCATTGAGATACGAAAGCGTATCATAGATACTATGGAGTATCGTTGTGGTCGGCTCTCAGGTCTTGCGGATCTGCTCGGCGCCAGCATTCCTGACAAGGGAGATACTGTAACGTATCATTGATACCGATGAGTACCGTCCGCAAGCAGCGCCGAGCCGAGACCCGGACCATGCTTCTGGAGGCGGGACTGAAGCTTGTAGCCGAGCAAGGCCTCGAGTTCGCCTCGCTGGATCAGGTGGCCGATGCGGCAGGCTTTACCAAGGGCGCTATCTACCGCCAGTTCCGCTCCAAACCGGCGTTCATCCTGGCCATCTTCGAGCAGTTCGCCGCGGTCGCGCGGGCCGGGTCGGGTGCGCGGCAGGCTCCCTGGTTCATCCCCCTGACCATCCAGTTCGCTTCTCAGGCCATGCGGGATCCATTGCTGCGCCGCCGGCTCGCGGTGGTACTGGCCGAGGCCCCGGACGGGACCACGCCGGATGGGCAGCTCCTGCGGGCGCTGGCCCGGGTCTTTCCCGCACCGACGGCGTGACCCTCCTGACTCCTGCTTCCCACTTCCTTCCCTAAGCAGCGAACGGCGATGTCATCCTGAGCGAGCGCGCTAGCGCGAGCGAAGGACCTGCTTTGTTCGATCTGGAGCAAACAGGTCCTTCGCGCCTCCGGCGCTCAGGATGACAAGCTCGCGCCTTGTCGAGAAAGAAAAGGAGGAGGGGGTTAATGCTCCGCCGCGAGCCGCGCGATGCGGCCGCGGACATCTCGCACCACCGGCTGCAACTCCGCGTCGGCGTTCTTCCAGAGGTCCACGAACTTGTTGTAGTCGTCGAGTGCCTGGGCGCGGTCCCCCCGGGCCTCGTGCAGCTCACCGGCCCGCTTGTAGGCCGGGCCCAGGTAAAACTCGTCCTCCCAGAGCCGGAACGGATCCGGCGTGCTGAGATAGTGGTCGTAGTAAATCAAGGCCGAGTCCTGCTGGTGCATCAAGTCGAAGACTGCGGCCTGGTCGAAGATCCCACAGGCCGCGCACCCGACCTCGTCATGATAGGCCCGGTACTCAGCCAACGCGTCTCCATACCGATGCTCGGCCCTGGCAATCTCAGCCGTCGCGTAGTGGCGGTTGGGATTCCCCTTGCGCACTCCCTCGGGGACGAGGCGGGCATATTCGGCCATGAGCTGCCGCGCCTCTTCGACTCGACCGAGCCGGGCATACGTGCCGGCCGCGCCGGCATAGGGCCGGTCGTAGACGGGAATCGAGGCAAACGGGTGTCGGGCCAGCGACGCGCTGATCTTCTGGAGTCCTTCGGACGGCCGGTCACGAACGACGGCCTCGAACAGGCCCTGCTGCTGCGCGGCGGCCAGGTAGTCGGCGGGCAGGCCCCGCTGCTCCGCCAGGGGCATGACCGTGCCACTGGAGAGCTGCTCGGCGTCGGCGATACGACCCTGCGCGCCGAGCGCCGCCACCATGACCTGCTCGATGTATTCCTGCACGAACGGACTCGAGGCGAAATCCGTCCGCATCCGGGCCACGATGCGCTGGCCCTCCGCGTAGTCGTGTGCCGCCGTCGCGATCCAGAACAACTGGCCGGGCGGATTCGGGGAGCGGGGGTACGCCCGCTGATACTCGGATGCGAGACGCCGCGCAGCGGTATCCTGCCCCAACACGACCTTGAGCTGGATTTCCTGCTGGTAACAGTTCCCGCACCCGATCCGTAGCCCATGATTCAGCAGGCTTTCGGCGGCGGCGTACTCGCGTCGCCCGATCAGGAGGATCGAAAGGTTGTTGATGCCGACGACGCTGTTGGAGTCGATGGCCAAAAGATCCCGGTAGGCCGCGATCGCCCGGTCCGCG